>NZ_KK211185.1:44927-63290 GCF_000620765.1 Desulfovermiculus halophilus DSM 18834 | reverse complement strand
CGTGAGTAGCCGGGAGGGGGCAGGGATCCCCCTTTGGCGGGACTTAGAAAATACCGGGCCGAAAGTGGGCACACAGAAGAGATGGCAAACTCCAAAAATCCACAGGCTACGTCGAAGAACCAAAGAATTCCTGCTCCCTGTGCCGGTCCAGCAGGTTCCGGCCGGGCTCACTTCGGACTTGGCTGAAGCTTATGGTCCGCCGAACAACCGGCGCGTAATGTCGGCGACATGCCTACCCTGGAACCGGGCAATGGCCCGCTCGTTGTCCGTCGGCCACCTGGAGCCGTCGGCATCCGCCAATGTGGTCGCTCCATAGGGGGTCCCCCCGGTGACCTCCGACATCACGGTCAATCCCTGCTCTGTATATGGAACCCCGACCACGATCATGCCCTGATGCAAAAGCGTGGTATGAAAGCTGGTGATCGTGGTCTCTTGCCCCCCGTGTTGCGAGGCGGTGCAGGCAAAGACGCTGCCCACCTTGCCCACCAGTGCCCCCTGCAGCCAGAGCCCGGAGGTCTGGTCCAGAAAGTTGCGCATTTGGGCGCACATATTCCCGAATCTGGTCGGCGTGCCGAATATCACCGCGTCGGCCTGGGGCAGATCGTCCGGTTCGATCACAGGGATGTGGGCAAAGGCCTCCCGGGCCGCCTTCGCCCCGCTGGCCTCCAGCTTTTCCTTCGGGACAAGCTCCGCAACCTGAAACATCTGCACCTCGGAACCGGGCACCGATTCGGCTCCTTCCGCGATCTCCGTGGCCATCTCATAAACATGACCGTACATACTGTAAAAAACAACATAGATCTTGGGCATGGTCACTCCTTTTGGGGCCAATCTTCAACAGGCGGCACCTCTCAGATTTCAAGCTTGGCCCTTGACTCCGGAAAACGAAAACTCAGGATCTTTGACCCAGAAAGTGGAATTGCACCCAGAAGAGATGGCAAACTCCAAAAATCCATAGGCTACGCCAAAGAACCAATAAGGGTTTGCCGTCTCCGTGATCAGGCCGTCAGCTTGCATATTCGCATTCAGGCGGATAAAATACAATACCTTGTCCCAGCCATGCGTGCGCCCAAGGAAGCTACAAACCTCTACAGACCTGCAAAAGGAGGACGCCATGCACACCAAACCCGCCTATTTTCCTGTGCTGAGCATGATTGTATTGGCCGTATTCTGCATGACCGTCATCCCGGCTCCGGCCTTGCATGCCGCCATGCTGGGGACTGAATCGGTTCTTCCGAGCCAGGCCGAGACCACCCGAAGCCACCTGCAAAAGCTCCTGCAGAGGGATGAAGTTCAAAGCTCCCTGCAGGAGCACGGTATCAACCCCACGGAGGCACAAGCCCGGGTCATGGCCTTATCCGATGCCGAGCTGGCCAGGATTCAGAACCGGTTGGACACCCTCCCCGCCGGACAGGGACCGGTAGGGGCCATCGTCGGCGGAGCGGTATTCATCTTTGTGGTCCTTTTGATTACTGATATCCTGGGCTTTACCGACGTCTTCACCTTTGTCAGAAGCCGCTGAGACAAACCTGGGCATGCTGCGGGATAAAACGGTCCTTGGACCTTTACCGTATTTTTGCGGGTGCAGAGATCACAGGGCCAGGCCTATGTCTGCAGGAACCGGCCGCCCACGGCCGGCCGCGTTCACTTCCCTTGTATGTGCCGGCCTGCTTATCGCCTGCCTGGGCTGTGCAAGCCACACTCCTCTGCCCGGAGAGGGCATGCCGCCTCCGGACATGGAGGCCGTGTCAATTGCCGGGGTCCCGGCCTATGCCCAACAAGAACATCGTTGCGGAGCGGCAGCCCTGGCCTCGGTCCTCACCTGGAGCAGAGTCCGAGTATCCTCCCAAAATATCGGGACGCAGGTACACAATCCTCAGCGGGACGGCACGTTGCAGGCCGCCCTGATCAGCTCAGCCAGACGCAACAGAAGGGTCGCGTATCCGATTCACGGCCCCAAAGCCCTGATCCTGGAACTTAAGGCCGGACATCCGGTCCTGGTCCTGGTAAACAGGGGGCTGAGCTGGTGGCCGGCGTGGCACTACTCCGTGGTCTGCGGCTACAGGAGCGACCCCGGGGAAGTCCTTATGGCCCGGGGCACTCCGGTCAAAGAATGGGTTCCCTGGACCGCATTTCTTCGGACCTGGCAACGGGCGGACTTCTGGGGCCTGCTCGTACTCAGGCCCGACGACCTGCCGGCCACTGTCGAGGCAGACAGCTGGGCGCGCTCCGTGCACGGCTTGGAGCTGGCCGCTCACCACCGGCTGGCCCTGACCGGATACACCGCCGCCTTGACCAGGTGGCCGACCCATCTGGCCGCCATGATGGGCAGGGCCAACTGCTTCTACGCCCTCGGCCGTCTCAAGCTGTCCGAAGCGGCTCTGCGCCGGGCAGCGGCCCTGCACCCCGACTCCGGGCCGGTCCACAACAACCTGGCCCATATCCTCCTGAAACAGGGCAAACTCCAGGCAGCCGATGAGGCGATCAACGCCGCCCTGCGGCTGGGAAAACCGCATCCGCCTGCCTATGAACAAACCCGTGAGGCCATACGCCGGGCCCGAGACAGCCGGGCTCACTGAGTGCTTCCCATTGCCACTTTTTTGTCATCCATATATGTTGGCCGCAGCATACGGGATGCGCACACGCACCGGCTGATCAGAGCCAGGTTTTGCTCACGCCGCGCGAAGATGCGTCCCGGCCAATGACCTGCCTTGGGGCCCAAAATGCCAACAGGAGATCCACGCTATGTCCATTGCCCAGGAGATCGTTTCTTCAGCCCTGGCCTCCGGAACACAGACCCTGGACGAAGGCCAGTCCAAACGCCTGCTCGCCGAATATGGCATCCCCGTGAATCCGGAGAAGGAAGCGGCATCTGAAGACGAGGCCGCGGCCGCCGCCCGGGAAATCGGCTACCCTGTGGTGGTCAAGGCCTGCGGACCGGAACTGGTCCACAAGTCTGAACACGGTCTGGTCCACGTCCATCTTCCCGGGGAGCGGGAGGTCCGCTCAGCCTACCGAGCGGCCGTCAACGCGGCCGGTCCGGCCATGCGCTGCGCCTTGATCCAGCCCATGATCTCCGGGCGCAGGGAGTTCATGGCCGGCATGTTCCGGGACCCTCAGTTCGGGCCGGTGGTCATGTTCGGTCTGGGCGGCATATACACCGAAGCCCTGGCCGACATTGCCCTCCGCCTCGCCCCCCTCGATCCAGAGGATGCGCGGGCCATGCTGCACGAAATCTCTTCCTCCACCCTCCTCGGCCCTTTTCGCGGGGAACAGCCGGTTCGTGAAGAGGCCCTGATATCCGCGCTGACCGGCATCTCCCGCCTGGCAATTGATTTTCCCCACATCCAGGAAATCGATATCAATCCCCTGCTTGCGGCCAAGACCGGAGAACCGACAGCCGTGGACGCCCTGACCGTCTTGGGCCCTGAACCAGAAACCGAAAGCCGCCCCAGCCCCATCAAGCCCTCGGCGATCGCCCCCCTCTTCTCGCCCTCATCTGTGGCCTTTGTCGGGGCCTCGGGCACTTTGGGCAAATGGGGGCATATGCTCCCGGCCAACGTTATCAGCGGCGGATTTCAGGGCAAAATCTTCCTGGTCAACCCCAAGGGCGGAGAGCTTTTCGGCCGTCCGGCCTACCCCAGCCTGTCGGAGATCCCGGAACCTGTGGACCTGGTGGTGGTGACCATTCCGGCGGCCAAGGTCCAGGACCTCATCCCGGAGATGGTCCACAAGCAGGTCAAGGCCATGGTCCTTGTTTCCTCCGGCTTCAGCGAAACCGGTCCCCAGGGGTCGGCCATGGAAAAAGAGCTGGTCCGCAAGGCCCGGGATGCAGGGATTGCCATCCTGGGACCGAACACCATGGGCCTCTGCAATCCCCACGCCAAATTTCACTGTACAGGAACCGTGGTCCATCCGATCCCCGGAGCCACGGCCATGGTCTCCCAGTCCGGAAACATGGGGGTCCAGCTTTTGTCCTACGCCGTGCAGCAGGGCATCGGCATGCGGGCATTCTGTGGTTCGGGGAATGAAGGCCTTCTGACCATGGAGGACTTTCTGCAGGCCTTTGCCCAGGACCCGATGACCAAGACGGTCATGCTCTATGTGGAAAGCATCAAGGACGGCCGGCGTTTTGCAAAGAACATGAAGCGCCTGGCTGGGAAAAAGCCGGTCATTCTGCTCAAGGGCGGCGAATCCCAGGCCGGAAACAAGGCGGCTGCCAGCCATACCGGCGCCTTAAGCTCCGACATCAGGGTCTTTGACGCAGTCTGCCGCCAGAGCGGAGTGCGCAAGGTTGACGGCCCAATGGACCTCTTGCACCTGGCCGCTGCCTTTTCCTCCCTCCCGCTCCCCCGGGGGAACAGAGTGGTGATTATAACCCTGGGCGGAGGCTGGGGAGTGATCACAGCCGACCTCTGTGCCAGATACGGACTGCACATCCCGGAGCTGTCAACCGGCCTGTGCCGGGATATCGACCAACTCCTTCCCGAGTACTGGAGCCGGTCCAACCCTATCGATCTGGTCGGTGAATGGGACATGCACATGCCCATCCATATCCTGGAAAGTGTTTTGCAGTGGGAAGAATGCGATGCAGTCATCAACCTGGGCATCATGGGCCGCAAGAACTTTCTGAAACGATACCTGGACGCGGTCAGTGCGGTGGATCCGGCCATGAGCCGGGATCTTCTGGACCGGGCATATACCGAGGTCGCCGACTTTGAAACCTCCTATACCCAGGCGCTGGGCCGCCTGATGTCTGAATACGACAAGCCTGTGTTCGGGGTCCGCCTGGAGCAGGAGGAGGGAGACAAGGCCGTAATCGATGTCCCGGACAGTCCGTATAAAGCCGTTTTTTACGAAACACCGGAGAATGCGGTCAAGGTCTGTGCGGAGATGTATAGCTACTACAAGTACTTGCATTCCGGAACCCCGACAGAGTAAGGCCAGGGGCACAGACCGCAGGGCCTGGAGGTTGTGCCCTCTCCAGGAGAAAATGGTTCTGATCTTTGGTCGCATAAAAAGTTCACAATCTGAACCTTGCATCAGGTTGACAGCACATCCAGGAGCCCATATCTTTACGGGAAGCAATGAAAGATGGACATCCGAAAGGTACTTCATTTTGTTCACAAAATGTACAACCCCAGACCACAGGACAGTAACCGACAATGCTCGAATTGACCGGATCCATGCAGGCCGCTTTGGACTCTTCCCTGATCATGGCCGCCGGGATCAGCTTTCTAGCTGGTTTTTTGGCCAGCCTCACCCCTTGCGTCTACCCCCTGCTCCCGGTTGTGGTCACCTGCGTCAGCTCCAGCACAGTACATACCTCCAGCAGATGGCGGGCCTTTTCCGCTTCCCTGGCCTATGTCTGCGGCCTGACCGCGGTTTACGCCGGCCTGGGCATGATTGCGGCCTTAAGCGGCAGCTTTTTCGGCAGCGTGAGCACCAATCCCTGGGCCCAGTTCATTGTGGCCAACATCTTTATCCTGCTGGGCCTGAATACCCTGGAGGTCATACCCCTTCCCCTGCTCTCCTTAAGCGGCCGGGGGGCTGAGCGCCAAGAAAGAGGTCTGCTTGGAGCCTTTACCCTGGGAGCAGCTTCCGGGCTGGTGGCCTCCCCGTGTACAGCACCGGTTTTGGGCATTATCCTGACCTACGTGGGATCGACCCAGAACGTTATTTCCGGTGGGATCCTCCTTATTTTCTTTTCCCTTGGCTTAAGCCTCATCCTCCTGGCAGCAGGAACCTTTACCGGCCTTTTGACCACCCTGCCCAGGCCAGGGAACTGGATGAACTGGATCAAGAAAGGGCTGGGGTTGGCCATGATCGGTCTCGGCGAGTACTTTCTGATCCAGGCCGGCCGACTGATGTTCTAGAAATACACCGCATTACATAAGGAGATGAACATGCGTACAGCACATTATCTACTCATAGGCCTGATCCTGATCATGGCCCTGACTTCAGAGGTTCAGGCCGCCACGGTGGGCAATCCCGCCCCAAAGTTCGAGATCACCACTCTGGACGGACGTGAGGTCGATCTCCAGAGCTATGCGGATCAGGGCCCCCTGCTCCTCTTTTTCTGGACCACCTGGTGCAGGTACTGTGCGGACGAGATGAGGGCCATTGAAGACCTCAAGGATGAATACGGTCCCCAGGGACTGCAAATCCTGGGCATCAATCCAGGATGGCGGGACAGCGAACGAAGGGCAGAGGCCTTTCGCCGCCGTGAGAAGCTCGATCTTGCCCTGGCCTTTGATCAGAGCATGCGCTTGGGAAGCACCTACATGCTCCAGGGGGTGCCCACCCTGTTTCTGGTGGACACCCAGGGCACCGTCGCCTACCGCGGCCATGGAATCACTTCCCGCCTGCGGACCGCCCTTGACCGCATGTTGAGCGAGAGCTAACCTCCGACCAGAGAGCACGTCCCAGCTACACCGCATCCAGCATGATGTGTCCGCTGTCCCCATGAGGGATGAGGTGTGCTTGTTCACAACCTCAACCCGGCGGAACCGACTCCTTACATGCCTGCCACACCCGATGCCTCCGGGCCCAAAGTCTTCCCCCCCGACCTTCCCTGCACCTCTATCCTGGAGAGCATAGCCGACGGGGTGTTCACTGTTGATCTGGACTGGAACATCACCTTTTTCAATCACTCGGCAGAACAGATCACCTCCATCTCCAGCCAGCAGGCGGTGGGCCACAAATGCTGGGAGATCTTCCACTCCAGCCTCTGCGACGGCTCCTGCGCCCTGGATCACTGCCTGGCCAACAATACAATCATCAGCAACAAGTCCATCTTCATCGTCCGCCCGGACGGAGAGCGGGTGCCCATCTCCATCAGCGCCGCACCGTTGTACACCCAGACCGGCGAGCTCATCGGTGGCGTGGAGACCTTCCGGGACTTGAGCGCTTTGCAGCTCATGCGCCAGGAGATGGAACAGGCCTACACATTCGAAGACATCGTGGGTAAGAGCCAGGTACTGAAAAAGGTCTTCCGCATCCTGCCCCAGGTGGCCCAGAGCCCGTCCTCGGTCCTTTTGACCGGCGAATCCGGAACCGGCAAGGAGCTCTTCGCCCGGGCCATCCACAACCTGAGCTCCCGCAGGGACAAGCCCTTTGTAGTGGTCAACTGCGGCGCCCTGCCGGAGCAGCTGTTGGAGTCCGAGCTGTTCGGCTACAAGGCGGGGGCCTTCACAGACGCAAAAAAGGACAAGCCAGGCCGATTCCATCTGGCCCACACCGGGACCTTGTTTCTGGATGAAATAGGCGAGCTGCCCCTCTCCCTGCAGGTCAAGCTTCTCCGGGTCCTTCAGGACCGGCAGGTCGAGCCCCTTGGCGCTCTGCGCCCTGAAGCCGTTGATGTCCGGTTCATCGCCGCCACAAACCGGGATCTGGACCAGGACGTCCGCAACGGGGCCTTTCGTCAGGACCTCTTCTATCGTCTCAACGTGGTCCAGCTCAATCTCCCCGCGCTTCGAGAGCGCACAGAAGACCTCCCCCTGCTGGTCAATCACTTCATCCGGCGCTTTAACCTGATGCAGAACAAAAACATCGCCGGGATCTCCGAAGATGCCCTGCGCGTCCTTATGCGCTACAGCTTTCCGGGCAACGTCCGGGAACTGGAAAACATTATCGAGTATGCCTTCATCCTCTGTCCCGAGGGCTTCATTCAGATCGAGCACCTCCCAGAATTTTTGCATCCCCACTCCGAGACCCAGACCACAACCCCGCGAACCCTGGAGGAGATCAAGTGCCGGGCTGTGCTCCAGGCCCTGGAACGCAACCAGGGCAAAAAGATGGCCACCTGCCGGGAGCTGGACATCTCCAAGGACACCTTGCGCCGCATGCTCGAGCGGTGCACACCTTCAGGCGCAAAATAAGCCCACACCACACCCCGCACCGCGCAATTTGCGCCCACAGGCCAATGTATCCTTTCCCCTGCATTCAGCAACATGCTGGCATTTCTGTTATTATTATAAATGGCCCGCAGCTTGCATTTTATAGATTCTGGATCCTGTCCCCGGCGATTCTGGGCGCATCCCGCTCCTGCGTGCCGGGGCCTCTACAGATCTATTAATGAAAGCAAAAAGTTGTTTACTTTTTGCGCGCTGCACTGAAACTGCGCGGGAAATAAATTCCCGCTTGCGGGCATAGCGCGAGTCCCGCCATAGGCGGGATAAAAAACATCCCGCACCCATTAGTAAAACCCATGACTGTCGATTATGCGAATTTGTCTTGCTGCCTACAATCACAGGCTTGCCGCCCTGTTCGACAATGCCTCCCGGCTCCTGCTCTACGACGTGGATGGAGCAGCCCTGCATCCGGCCGGAGAGGTGCACCCCCCGGAACGCGGGGCCGCCTCCAGGGTCGCTGCGGTCCTGGCCTGCGGGGCTGAAGTCCTGGTCTGCGGCGCATTGAGCAGGTGCACCCGGTACATCTTGTCCGATTCCGGACTCGTTGTCTGGGACTGGGTGCGGGGGGATATCGACGAGGTCCTTTCCGCCTGGTCCCGGGGGCGGCTGCAGGACTTGAGCATGCCCGGCTGTCAACGGGCAGTCCCCTGCTGCCTGCGTTCAAAGCAAGAGTAACCTCAACCCAGAACAAAGGAGAACGGTATGAAAATAGCCATCAGCAGCCAAGGAAAGGATTTGAGCTCCGCACTTGATCCCCGTTTCGGCCGGGCCTCCGGCTTTATTGTCTATGATGATGCCAGCGGGGCATACGAGTACGTTTCCAATCAGCAAAACCTGGAGGCCATGCAGGGAGCAGGGATCCAGACCGCACAGAATGTAGCCCGAACCGGAGCGCAGGCGGTCATTTCCGGCCATGTCGGCCCCAAGGCCTTTTCCGCCCTTCAATCCGGAGGAATCGACATCTATCTGTCCCAGTCCGGAACTGTGCAGGAAGCCCTGGACGCTCTGCAGGCAGGGAAGCTGGAAAAGGCACAGGATGCGGACAAGCCCGGACACTGGTAGGCGACTAGGAAAAGCGGGGGCTCACAAAAATCCACGGGCAAAATCGAAAAACGAGGCCCTTCGACACTGGAAGTGGAATTTCATACATAAGAGTTTGTTGTCTATTGTATGTGCCGTTAACGAAAGGCCCGAACATTTTCTTGGTCCCGCCACCCGGCACTCACGTGTATGATAAGCTTTCGTCACACAGAAAGCAGTGACCTGCACGTGAGTAGCCGGGAGGGGGCAGGTATCCCCCTTTGGCGGGGCTTAGAAAATACCGGGCCGATAGTGGGCACAGACAATAGACATCAAACTCTTAAAATCCACGGGCTACGTCGAAGAACCAAAAACGAAAACTCTCCCTGAAAGGATATCATGTATGAAACATCAAGGCATACACCTGCAGTGGCGGACAGCCGATGATTCGCCGACCACAGCCCAGACCGACGGCTCGTATTCCATGTCCCTGGAGGGCACTGCCGTGTGCGTCTGTCCCAGCTGTCTGCAAAGATTTCCCAAAAAATCTGGACAGGCCTGCGTGGATTGCCGGTGTCCAGTGTGCAACGTCCCGTTGCGGAACAACTGATCAGGAGATGATACCATGCGTTTAGTAGTTGCCAGCGGCAAGGGCGGAACCGGCAAGACCACCGTGGCCGTCAATCTGGCCTGGACCATAAAATCCCTGGGGCACAAGGTCAGCTTCGTGGATTGCGACGTTGAAGAGCCCAATGCTCACTATTTCTTACAGGCCGAATGGAGCTCGGAAGAATCCCAGACCGTGCCTGTCCCTCACGTCGATACCCAGGCCTGCCTGGGGGAATCCTGCCAAAAATGCGCCCAGGAATGCCGGTTCAAGGCCTTGATCTGGATGGTGGATTCCATTCTGGTCTTTCCTGAGCTCTGTCACAGCTGCGGCCTGTGCCAATATATCTGCCCGGCCGGGGCCATTTCCGAAACAACCCGGACCATCGGCACGCTACGCCGCGGCTCCTCCCAGGATCTGGATGTCTATGGCGGCCTGCTGCGCATCGGAGAAGCCATGGCCCCGCCCCTGATCAAACGGGTCAAGGAAGCGGCATCCCCAGCAGACATTCAGATCATAGACGCCCCTCCGGGCACATCCTGTCCGGTTATCGAGGCCATGGACGGAGCAGACTTTGTTCTCCTGGTTGCCGAACCAACGGCCTTCGGGCTCCACGACCTGACCCTGACCGTGCACCTGATGCGCAAGCTGAACATCCCCTTCGGGGTGGTCATTAATCGGGAAGGGATGGGCGACGGCCGGGTCAAGGACTATCTGGACCGGGAGCAGGTGGAGATCCTGGCCACTCTGCCTCATACCCAGGAGGCTGCGACCGCCTATTCCCAGGGCCGTCTTCTGGTGCAGGCCTTTCCGGAATTCAAGGACTATTTTAGCGCACTGTGGGAATCGGTCCAGGCCAGGACTGCAGCCCCGGCCGAGGACACCCAGGATATGCGAGGTGATGAGCAATGAAGGAGCTTGTGGTAATAAGCGGCAAAGGCGGCACGGGCAAAACCACGGTCACCGCAGCTCTGGCCGGGCTGGGACCGGACAAGGTCATTGCGGACTGCGATGTGGATGCAGCCGATATGCATCTGATCATGTCCCCGGAGGTGCGTTCCACTCACGACTTCTACAGCGGGGAGCTGGCCGAGATCGATCCCAACGAATGCACCGAGTGCGGCGAGTGCAGGGAAATGTGCCGATTCGGGGCCATCAGCGCGGACCTTCAGGTTTTGCCCGAACACTGCGAGGGATGCGCCCTGTGCTATCATGTCTGCCCCGTCCAGGCCGTGCACATGCATGAACGCCTGTGCGGGCAGTGGTATGAGTCCGCAACCCGTTTCGGCCCCCTGGTCCATGCCAGCCTGGGGATCGGGGAAGAAAACTCCGGAAAGCTGGTGACCACGGTCCGCAAGGCCTCCCAGGCCACAGCCGAGGATAAGGGCTATGAGCTGGTCCTGGTGGACGGGTCTCCGGGCATCGGCTGTCCGGTCATCGCGTCCCTGACCAATGCGGATGTGGCCTTGCTGGTCGGCGAACCGACGGTTTCTGCTGTCGGCGACCTTCGCCGGGTCAGCGAACTGACCGCACATTTCGGGATCAAAACCCTGGCCTTGATCAACAAGGTGGATATCAATCCAGAGCTGGTGCAGGAGCTCAAGGATTTCTGCACCCGGCAGGGAATTGAAATCGTCGGTGAGTTGCCCTATGCTCCGGCCTTTACCCAGGCCCAGCTTAAGGGACAGACCATCTGCGAGTACGATCCCCAGGGCCTGGGACAAACCATGGCCGGGATATGGGAACGTATAGAATCATGTCTGTAAATACACATACAAACCCCTGCACAGTACATACGGAGGAACACCATGAGTGACAAGACATGCGGCAGCTGCTCAAGCCAGTCCGGCTGCCAGGACAATCAACAGCAGCAGCAAAACGACGAAAAACTCAATCAGTGCCTCGGGCGGATTAAGAATAAGCTCGTGGTCATGTCCGGCAAAGGCGGGGTGGGCAAGAGCAGCGTAGCCACCAACATAGCTGTGGGCCTATCCATGGCCGGCCAGAAGGTCGGACTCTTGGACGTTGATGTTCACGGCCCGAGCGTTCCCCGCATCCTCAACCTGGGCGATGTCAAGCCGGAGGCCGGGGACGGATGCCTCATGCCTGTCCGCTGGAGCGAAAACCTCTCGGTCATGTCCCTGGGCTTTTTGCTTCCGAACAAGGAGGACTCGGTCATCTGGCGCGGACCGATCAAGATGAGCCTTATCCGCCAGTTCCTGGAAGAAGTGGCCTGGGGCGAGCTGGAGTATCTGGTGGTGGATTGCCCGCCGGGCACCGGGGACGAGCCCATATCCGTAATGCAGCTCTTGGGCAATGACGCCCAGGCCGTGATCGTGACCACGCCTCAGGTCCTGGCCATCGACGACGTGCGGCGGTCTGTAAACTTCTGCACCCACACCGGCAACCCGGTCCTTGGAGTTGTGGAGAACATGAGCGGATTCGTCTGCCCCCACTGTCAGCAGACAGTGGACATCTTCAACACCGGAGGCGGGGAAAGGCTGGCTGCGGACTGCGGCGTTCCCTTCCTGGGCCGCATCCCCCTGGATCCGGAAATGGTCCGCTCCGGGGACATGGGCTATGCCTATATCAAGACCCATGACCACACCCCCACGGCCCAGGCCATCAACGCCATCATCAAACCCATCCTCAACCTGTCCGGCACTCTGCAGGACAACACCGCCGGGGAGCAAAAGCCGGTTCAGACCCCGGCCGCCGGGGACAACGGCCACTTGCGGATCGCCCTGCCGGTGGCCGAGGGCAAGCTGTGCATGCACTTCGGGCACTGCCAGCAGTTCGCCATGGTTTCCGTGGACCAGGAGAAGCAGACCATCGAAAGCATGGACATGCTCACTCCTCCGCCCCATGAGCCGGGAGTCCTTCCCCAGTGGCTGGCGGAACAGAACACGAATCTGGTCATCGCCGGTGGCATGGGCTCCAGAGCCCAGAGCCTGTTCACCCAGAATGGGATTCAGGTCCTTACCGGGGCCCCGGCCGGAACCCCGGAGGAACTGGTTCAGGCCTACCTCAGCGGCTCCCTGGCCACCGGGGACAACGTCTGCGACCATTAACTTTTGCGACCACTAAAAATAAAGGGGGATTCCTGGAACCAGGAATCCCCCTTTGATTTATTAGGGATTCTTCAGTCTCTTCGCTCCCTCAGAATCACAAGCGGGAAGAAACAGATCGAAATCCGCCGGTCATCATTCTTCGTTCTTGTCATTCTGAGTGAGTCTTCGAGCGAAGAATCTCTCTTTGCAATCAATAGCCCCGGTCCCTTAGAATCTATCTCCTCAGCCTCTGCGCGGGCTTGTCCAGTTCCAGCTGCAGATAGGCATCCCCCGGCGGCTCACCTTCCTTGCCGGAGCGTCCCTTATACCGCAGCCGGAGAATGGTTCCCTGTCTGCTTCCGGGCGGGACTTTCACCCTCAGACGTTCCTGTTTCCCATCTCGATCAATGACTATGCTCACCTCTGTACCCCGATAGGCCTCCTGAGCCGATAGAGGAAGAGAAAAGTGCATATCTTTGTCTTCTGCCTCCGGCCGCCCCCAAGCCAGCTGCTTCATCTTCTGCCCTATCTTCTGCCACAGACCGGACTTCTTCGCGGGCCGGGAGCGGACCTCCTGTGCGGTTCGAGGCTGACCCCGAACTGACGGGTCCCCCCCGGCAGACGACGTGGAGCTCCAGTAGCCCTTCCCCCCCTGGGGGCCGAAGGTGAAGACGCCGCCCACAAAGAAGCCCCGCCCGCCGAAAAAGAGGTTATTGAAAAAGGAGCTGTCAAAGCGCATCCCCCGGCGGGAAAATTCCTGCTGCATCTCGGCAAAGACCCTGCGGGCCTCGGGGTTATTGAGAATGTCCCGGAAGATGTCCTCAAAGGAGGCATGCCCCTGTCCGCTCCGGCCGGCGGCGGAGGTTCCCTGCCAGCCGTGCGTCCGGCTCCCAAAGGTGCGTTGCTGGTCATATTCCCGGCGCTTGCCCGGATCCATGAGCACGGCATAGGCCTGAGTAAGCTCCTTGAATCTGGCCTCGGCTTCCGCTTTGTTGTCCGGATTGCGGTCCGGATGGTGGAGCAGGGCCTGGGTCCGGTAGGCCTTCTTGATCTCCTCGGTCGAAGCCTGAGGATCCACCCCCAGCAGGGCGTAATAGTCGCTTCCTTGGCTAGCGTGCATGGCAGTCGGCCGTCACCCCCTCCTTTCTGCCTCCGGCGGCTTCTTTTTCCGCCTTGTATATGGCCAGCTTCAACGCGGCGCAATGCACGTCCCCGGCCAGATGCACCGGACTCTTGCCCCCGATAGGATCCCATCCCGCGGGATTGGCCGTACAGTAAAACTGGGTCTTCAACCCCAGGGCAACAGCGGCCTCATGGGCCTCCATGCCGATGAGCTCCCCGACAGTCTTCCAGGTCGCTCCGCAGGGAGCCCCGCGCAGAACCTGAATGTCCTCTATCTTTCCGTCCTTGAGCCGGACTCTGTACTCCGGATAGCCGAAGAGATGTCCGTATCGCCCACAGTCCGCGCTTTTGGGCAGGGCGCAGCACACGGGAGGCGTATGGCTCCAGGTATCATCATGCGTTTTCCCGGAAGCGATCAGGGGGACTTCGTGTTCCCGGCAAATCCGGGCCAGCTCGTCGGACAGATCGGGATGGGGCATATAATCCAGAACCAGATCGGCCTCGATGGATCTCGGGAGATAGAGTTCCGGTTCATCAAGGAGCTCCGGAAGATCCTCGGATATATCCACAGTTCGGACCTCAAACGCGTCCCCGCCGTAGTCCTGTATCCCCTGAACCTTCTTCTGCCCGCTGCCCCGTTGTTCAAAGACGACTATCTGTTGCGGATTCTGATCAGACATTCCTTTCCACCTTATCTTGACTGCGCAGAGTAGATTTCTGCAAACACCACGTATTCAGCATCCCCTGCGTGTTCTGTACACTGAAAAAATTGGCTCTTCGACACAGAAAATGGAATTGCGTCTATAAGAGTTTGCCGTCTCTTCTGTGTGCCGTAAGCGGCAGGCCCGCACATTTTCTTGGTCCCGCCACCCGGCACTCACGTGCATGATAAGCTTTCGTCACACAGAAAGCAGTGACCTGCACGTGAGTAGCCGGGAGGGGGCAGGGATCCCCCTTTGGCGGGACTTAGAAAATACCGGGCCGAAAGTGGGCACACAGAAGAGATGGCAAACTCCAACAATCCACAGGCTATGTCGAAGAACCATAAAATCATCCGGCCATCCGGGATGTATCCTGCTGCCGTCCCTGAAGCCTTAAGCATCCTTATAGGCCTGATGGGCCCTGACTTCTTCTGCCAGCCATTGTATCCACCCCTGCATCCCTTGTCCGGTTTTACAGGATAGAGGCAGCACGGTCAGCTCCGGGTTCAGCTGCCCGGCCCGCTCCCGGAGGACGTCCAGATCGAAATCGAAAATGCTCAGGGCATCAATCTTATTCACCACCAAAACCCGGCACTTTGTGAACATCAGCGGATATTTCAGCGGCTTGTCGTCTCCCTCCGGGACACTTAAGATCATGGCCGAAGCGTGGGCTCCGGTGTCGAACTCCGCCGGACAAACCAGATTGCCCACATTTTCTACAATGATCAAATCCAGATTATCCGTATCCAGGGCTTCTACCCCCCGGGCCACCATGGCCGCATCCAGGTGACAAAAGCCGCCTGTGCGCAGCTGGACCGCCTGCACCCCGGCCCGGGTCACGGTTTCCGCATCCACACTGGAATCGATGTCCGCCTCGATGACTCCGATCCGCAACCGCGGGGCCAGGGACTGCACGGTCTGGACAATCAGGCTGGTCTTGCCCGCCCCGGGGGAGGCCATGAGATTGAGCAGCAAGACCCCCTTGGCCCGCAGGCTGGCCCGCAGCTGATCCGCCTCCTGCTCATTCTGGGCCAGAATCCCTTCCTTGACCTCTATAAGCCGGATATCGTCTGTCATTATCTCGAATCCTTCATCATTCACACCTAAAAACGCAAGACTGCGTACTTGTATTTTTACAACGCCATTTTCCTGAACTCACAGTGTCCTTGGTCGAAGCCGGGGATTGGTCCGTGGACTTTCGAGTCACGACCGATAACGCTTCCTGGCGACGTGGAGGATACGCTGTCGGTCCTCACAAACCCACATGCCTGCCAAAGCGCAGGCACAACGAAGCATGAAAATAACACATCCTGTAAAAACAAGACCTTAGAGCATTATTTTCATACAAACCCACATGCCTGCCAAAGCGCAGGCACAACGAAGCATGAAAATAACACATCCTGTAAAAACAAGACCTTAGAGCATTATTTTCATACAAAAATGTGCGGGCCTGCCGCTCACGGCACACAGAAGAGACGACAGACTCTTATGTATCCAATTCCACTTTCTGTGTCGAAGAGCCCAAATAGACTCTGTTAGATCTTTTTTTTCATACAAACCCACATGCCTGCCAAAGCGCAGGCACAACGAAGCATGAAAATAACACATCCTGTAAAAACAAGACCTTAGAGCATTATTTTCATACAAACATGCGGCCCGGGTCCAAGGCCCTATACCGCCTCTAGATTGACAATCGTGTATTCCCGGCCGGAAATCAGCAGGCAGTCCCTGGATGTACACCTGGGGCAGGCAATCCGTTCCCGGGAGGTAAGATCCAGGTTGAACCTGTGCCCGCAGGACCGGCATTCCATGGCCGCCGGCACCCGCTCGATCTTCAGCTTCGCTCCTTCGGCCACAGTTCCTTTACTCAAGTGGTCGAAATAGCGTTGCATCCATTCCTCTTCCAGGTCACTCATCTCCCCCACCCGCATCTGAACGGCGTGGACCTGCTCCACCCGGTGCTTTCGGGCGTGCTTGAGCACCACCTCCAAGACCTCGCGCATAACCGGAAGCTCATGCATCCTCCATCCGCTCCCTGGCCATGTTCATATAGGTTTCCACCACATTCTTTGGGGGCTCATAGACAGTTCCGTCGTCTCTGGGCCCAAGGTGCAAGGCTTCAAACTCGCAGCCATTGACGCACACACCGCAACCGATACACCGGTCAGGATCGATCTCAGCCGCATCCTGGACCACAATGGCCTGCATGGGGCAGCGCTCCTGGCACACCCCGCATCCAGTACAAAGGTCCGGATCAACCCGGGCCTGAAAGTTGGTGTGCACATGCCGAGCCGGGGTGTCCATCCGCTTCACATTGCGCAGGATCTGGCAGCAGCACCCGCAGCACATGCACAGAGACACCGGCTTCTGGGCATTGCTGGGCTGAAGGACCAGACCAGCCTGTTTGCCCTTCTCCACTATGCGCAGGGCTTCGTCCTTGTCGATCTCCCGGCCCAATCCGTTTTCCAGGTAGAAGTCCGCCCCGCCGCCGAAGACCAGGCATGTTTCCAGGGGGGCGTCACAGGCTTCGCCCAGCAGCCCGCGTTCCTTGCGGCAGATGCAGTCGGCGACCGCGATCCTGGACTGGGAGGCAACAATCTGTGCAGCCTGATCAAAAGGCATGATCTCAGCCTCCGGCTGCACATCCTCGGAAACCGGAATGACCCGCATCTGCTTGGTCCGGGTCCGTTCCCAGGCCGAGCGCATCAATGCCGGAACATATTCATTGAAGTAGCGGACAAGCTCCTCATCCAGGTCATTGACGTGATATTCCCAGATCCCGACCACGAACTGGGCGGCCATGTACGAAACCGTGCCCTTCCTGCGGTAGCGGAAGATAAGCCCCTTTCTGGCCATTTCCTCCAGGGTATTTGCCAGCTCATCGGGCTCCATTCCCAGCTTGGGAGCCAGGGACTCCGGGGTCTGGGGCATCATGGACAACGTGGAGGCGATCTCAGCTTCCTGGGGTGTAAAAAGCTTGCGCAGGATCTTCAGCTCCACTCCGCTCTCGGTGGCCGGAAATCCGGCAGGCAGGGAATCCAAATGCCGGGCCAGCCGGGTGTACACATCAGCCATGTGCGCGCTCCTTGTGGGTTATAACTGCGAAACGTCCTCCGTCCGTTTAGAATCAAGGGCCAAAAAACAGTCAAAGATCATCCGCTCGAAGGCCTGCAGAGGGGCGGTGGACTTATCGACTTTCATCTGCACCATGGCCCCCTGCCAGGCATTGAGCAGAAATCCGGCCAACTCCCGGACCTGAAGGCCCGGGTCCAGCTCACGCTCTTTTTGGGCCTGCTCCAGGAGGCGGGCCATCCTGGACTGCAGATCGGCATACACCGACTGCAGACGTTCCCTGAAATCTTGGTTCAAGTCCCCCATTTCCTGGGCCATATTCCCAATGGGACAGCCGCCCCGGCACTTGTTCTCTGCAAAGAGGGCGGTAAACCCGGCAAAGAAAGTGCGCAACCTGTTCAGGGCGGACAAATCGGAGCGGGCAGCGGCCTCATCCAATCTGGCGTTCAAAATCTGGGCGTAGAAATCGATGAGCTGCAGGCCGAAATCGTTTTTGCTTTGAAAATAAAAATAGAACGAGCCCTTGGGCACGCCCGCAGCTTTGAGGATCTCCTGGATCCCGGTGTTGTTAAAGCCTTGATTGTGCACGATCTCTGCACCGACACGCAGGATCGTGGCTTTGGTAGACGTGGTTTGCCCTGTGGCCATGCCCTCCTCCCTTGGGCCTAATCGTTCAGACCCCTTCCCAAAGTTCAGGGGGCCCTGTCCAGCCTGGCGGTGACCAGCCATTTTACTCACAGTTGGCGTGGAGCCCCTGCATTGGGACTGATACCAAAAATTAGGCTCTTCGACACAGAAAGTGGAATTGCCTACATAAGAGTTTGCCGTCTCTTCTGTGTGCCGTGAGCGGCAGGCCCGCACATTTTCTTGGTCCCGCC
>NZ_KK211185.1:0-44832 GCF_000620765.1 Desulfovermiculus halophilus DSM 18834 | reverse complement strand
CATGTGAGTGCCTGGAGGGGGCAGGGATCCCCCTTTGGCGGGACTTAGAAAATACCGGGCCGAAAGTGGGCACACAGAAGAGATGGCAAACTCCAAAAATCCACAGGCTAGTTCGAAGAACCAAAAATAATTACACAGCCGGGATCAGGAGGCCTTCAGCCCCTCGCTGGACAAGGCCCCCTGAACACATATCTTTGGGCAGTTCAGCTGCCCTAATAGACCGGTCGTATACTTTATGTCAATCCACGCCCCGGCCCGGGATCCCTCTTTGCCGGGACGTAGAAAATACAGGGCCGAAAGTGGGCACACAGATGAGACGGCAAACTCCACAAATCCACAGGCTACGTCCAAGAACCGAAAAAAATTAGTCCTGGGCCTGGGTCACGTCCAGCTCGGCAAAGGTCTTGATCTCAGCCAGGATGCGGGTGGATGCGTCCAAAAGCTCCATAGCCACCGCAGCTCCAGTTCCTTCCCCCAAGCGGAACTCCAGATCCAGCAGGGGATCCAGCCCCAGCCGCTCATGCATATAGGCATGGCCCTGCTCCACTGAACGGTGACTGGGAAACAGATAGTCCCTGGCCTGCTGCGCGATCTCGCACCCGATCATGGCCCCAGCCGTAGCGATCAGCCCATCGCAGACCACAGGCACTTCGTGGGCCGCTGCCCCGATGACCAGGCCGGCCAGGCCCCCGATCTCCAGGCCGCCAACCTTGGCCAAGACGTCGATGGGATCCCTGGGATCCGGCCGGTTGACCTCCAGGGCCCGTTCGATGACCTGGATTTTGTGCCTCAGCCGCGTATCATCCAGCCCGGTCCCCCGGCCGGTGAGCTTGGAAACCGGGAGACCGGAAAAGGCAGCTATAACCGCTGTCGAGGGGGTGGTATTCCCAATGCCCATGTCTCCGGTACCCAGCAGGTCCAGACCTTCCCGCACCAGCTGGTCCACGATCTCGATCCCGGCCCATATGCTCTGTTCTGCCTCCTCCCTGCTCATTGCCGGTCCGCGGGCCATGTTTCGGGTTCCCTTGCGGACTTTCGCGTGCAGAATGGGCAGATCAGGGGCAAAGTCATAATTGACCCCCAGATCGGCCACCTTCACCCTGGCTCCGGCATGACGGGCCAAGACATTGATCGAGGCCCCGTCGCTGACAAAGGCATGAACCATCTGAGGGGTGACTTCCTGAGGATACAGGCTCACTCCTTCCTCCACCACCCCATGGTCTCCGGCACAGGTAACGATAACCTTGTTCTGCAAACGAACGTCCAGGGTCCTTTTGATACCCGCCAACCGGGCGGAAGTACCCTCCAGCTTGCCCAGGCTTCCCCGGGGCCGGACCTGCTGGTTGAGACGATCCAGTGCGGCCTGAAAAAGGTCCGCATCCGGGCGGGGGATGGATTGGGCATACTCGGTCAACCTATTCATTGTGTACCTCCCGTGGCTTGCTTGGGGATAAAAAAAATCCCCAAGCTATTGATAGACAATGCTTGAGGATTTGCCTTCTCCCCATCAGCCCGTCCGGCAGGGCAGGTCTTCTGACTTCCGGATCCTCCTCCGGCTGCGCCTTCCCATCCCCCTCAATCACTTGAAGTCATTTGGTCTGGAAACATTCCAGAAAAACGGCTTCAAGTGAGTGAGGGGGTCAGTGGCCGTCCTGCAGCCTTTGTCCCCGGTAACAGCGGCGGGTCCGTACCGGATTTGCACCGGTTTCCCTCTTTGCCCGTGACGGGCACCATGCCGGGTCTGTTGACAGACGAAACGAAGATATGTCTCCCTTCCCGCACTTGTCAAGATCCGGCCCAACCCCGCACATGCCATCAAGGGAGTGAACCGTTGTAATCGCTCAGCCCCCCTTCCCAAAGTTCAGGGGCCTTGCATGCATAAAAATTTGCTGTCTCTTCTGTGTGCCTTGAGCGGCAGGCCCGCACATTTTCTTGGTCCCGCCAAAAGGGGGAAACCAGGCACTCACATGCATGATATGCTCAGTCCATCTGGAGGCAATGTCCATCATGTGAGTGCCTGGAGGGGGCAGGGATCCCCCTTTGGCGGGACTTAGAAAATACCG
This sequence comes from Desulfovermiculus halophilus DSM 18834, assembly GCF_000620765.1. Classification (NCBI taxonomy): domain Bacteria; kingdom Pseudomonadati; phylum Thermodesulfobacteriota; class Desulfovibrionia; order Desulfovibrionales; family Desulfohalobiaceae; genus Desulfovermiculus; species Desulfovermiculus halophilus. Next base: position 42,769 of record NZ_KK211185.1, on the reverse strand, counting down.
GGCCGAAAGTGGGCACACAGAAGAGAGGGCAAACTCCAAAAATCCACAGGCTACGTCGAAGAACCACAAATACGATCCGTTAGACACCGGGAACTTCGTTTAGCTCCCTCTGGTCCTCCACCGCCGCCTCTGATAGAGAGGAGGCATGCGCAGCGATCAGCTCAGATTCGAAGTCCCCTTTCTTCCCCAGGCGGACTACGCCGATTTTTTGGCTCAGAACTCCTCCCGGCTGGATGGGGTCTATTTCAGCCTGCACACAGACCGCCTGCTTGACGCCCGGGCCGGGGTAGCCCCCCATTCTCTGCAGGATATGATCCGGCACCTGCGAACCATACGGGACACGCCCAAGTTTGCCCTGCTCAACAGCCGCTTTCAGAATCCTTCCAGTCTTCTGGATCCCGGATGGGTGGACTCCGCCCTGGAGCCCCTTGCGGCCCTGCACCGGGCCGGATGCCTGGACGGAATCGTATATGTGGATCCCTATCTCCTTCAGGCCCTCTCCGACCGTGCGCCGGATCTGTGCTCCCATCTGCAGGCCGTGCCCGGAGTGAACGCCATGCTGGACTCCCTGCCCCGGATCAACCAGCACCTGGAACTCATCACTCACACGGCATTCATGTCCCCTGGCAAGCTGATCCTGGACCGAAGCCTAAACCGGGACTTGTCCCGGCTGCGGGAGATCAGCTCCAGCTGCGCCAGACTGTGGCCAGGCATGCGCCTTGGGCTTTTGGCCAACGAGGGCTGTCTGCCCCATTGTCCGTTCAAGCTGTCCCACGACGCCGCAATCTCCCTGGGCCGCATGGACCCGGCCCTGGAGCGGACCCTCGACCTGAACACCTCCCTGGGATGTGCCCGGGCCTTTGCCCGCGATCCGTCTCTGATTCTGCGCTCTCCCTTCATCCGCCCTGAAGACGCTGCTGCCTACAGCCCATGGATTCAGACCATCAAGCTGGGAGGACGAACCAGAGGGGCCGGGGTGATGCGTAAAGTCCTCAGCATCTACCTGAAGGGGGCCTATGCCGGGAATCTTTTGGAGCTGATGGACACCCTGGAGCTCTTGGCCCACAGGTTCTATGTGGCTAACCAAGATCTTCCCTCCGACTTCGGAAAACGAACCATGGACTGCGGACTGTGCTGCTCGGCCTGTACCTATTGCGCCAGCCTGGTCCCTGCTCATGTTCAGGATCTCGGAGTTCGGATCAAGCCGATGTGGGGATAAATGGAGACAAAAAAAGGCCTTAAGGAGAGGAGGGGCAAACTCCTTAAGGCCTCTTCACAGGTAGAACCTGAGCTACAGGTTTTTAGCATATAGAAGAATTGATCGGTGTGCAAGCCTCGGATTGACCCAAATGTATTTGTCCGGCTGCACCTGTTCGACTTGATTCACATCAAATCCCGCGTTTATGCGCCGACTGCTTGACACCGGGCCTGTTCTGTATTTAATCTTCGTCGACATTCCAACGTGTTACATATATTCGGCTCTCCGACACAGAAAGCTACTAACCCACATGCCTGCCAAGGCGCAGGCACGCTTGCGCTAACGAAATATACAAAAATGCTTTTAAAAAACAGGTTGTTAGAGCATTATTTTCATACATGAGGACCTCCATGATTCCATCCGCAGTACAGGAAATTCTGGACCACAACGGCCTGAAGGCCCTGGAGTTTGACCCCGGCAGCACGCCCACCTCACAGATGGCGGCGGATCGAATCGGGGTCCAAGTGGCCCAAATAGCAAAATCCATCCTTTTGGCCGGCAAGGACGGCTGCTTTCGCATGGCTGTTCTGCCTGGAGACCGAAAGCTGGCCTCCGGAAAATTCAAAACCATTACCGGGGTCAAGCACCGCATGGCCACCCCGGAAGAAACATTGGAGCAGACCGGTTTCCGCATCGGCGGAGTCTGTCCCTTCGGGGTAAACGGCCTACAGATTTTCATCGACCAGCGGCTTGGAAATTACCAGCTGATCTACCCCGCAGCCGGGACCGATGCCTCCGGAGTCCCCATGCACCTTGACGATCTGGCCCGGATAACCCGCGGGCAGGTCTGTGACATCGCCCAGGACGGATAACCACCACGCAGCTGAGCACCACAGCAGCCCTGGCCAATTTTTGGCTCCTGGACGCTGGAAGTGAGATTTCACACATATGAGATGGCAACGTCACTAAGCCACAGGCTGCGTCGAAGAACCCAGCTTGTGTACTCCGGCAGCTCGGGAAAAGCGGCTCAATGACGAATGACAAGATCTTCGACTATGCGGAAGACGATCCGGCAAGCATCTACAACAGGAGCTTCTACTGCCCGGTATACAACCGCTATGCCCCGTTTCTGGCCTGTCCGCGATGCCCCAGGTTTCCTTGTCCGGAGCTGAGTGCAACCGACCGCAGAATGCTTTTCACCTCACCGTTCTTGACCCGGGTGGTAATTGGTCTTCACCCCCAAAGGAGAAAAAAAATGTATATCCTCAAAAAGCTGGACGGCAGCCTGCACATGGTTGACGATTTAGACGAGAAGAATCCGGACCAGGATCTGCTCAAGGATGTTGAGGAGGTCTATCCTGTGACCAAAGTTCTCGTGCCTCAACTCAAGCTGGTTCCCAAAACCAAGGAAGAGCGCAGACAGATCAAGCAGGATCTGGATAACGCCAGGGAAGATGCCCCCGAGGCGACAGCACAGGAGCCATCCGGGGAAACGGAAGAGAAAAAAACGCCTAAAAGCAGGACCAAGACCAAGCAGTCCTAATCCTTGCTTGCCGTGCCGGAGAAGCGCGACATCGGCCGTATAGCTTGGATACATCCAGACAGCAGTGACCTCATGACCGCACGGGACACCCTCAGACAAGCAATTATCTCCAGCCTGGAATCTGCGCAGGGCCCCGTGAGCTTCCGGGATCTCTCCGTAGAACTCGGTGTCTCGGAAAAGGACCTACCGGCCCACATGGAACATGTGGCCAAGACCCTGCGCTCCCAAGGCAGGCGGCTAATCATTATCCCGGCCAGCTGCAGGGCCTGCGGGCATGAGTTTGGCAAGCGAACCCGTATGACCCGCCCCAGCCGCTGCCCGATGTGCAAAAGCGAACGGATCGAGCCCCAACTTTTCACCCTCGGGGATCATCAGTGAACTGGACTGCCCGAATCGCCCTCATTCTCTGGATGCTTCTCGCGGCCCTTGGCCTTCCATCCTCCGCCCTGGCAGACGACGCCTCAAAGTATCAGACCCTGCAGGTCTTTTTTGAAAACGACCTCTTCGGGAATACGGACAAGTACTACACCAACGCCGTGCAGCTGACCTGGCTGTCCAAAGACTTGGAAGAATACAGCAAGGATGTCCGCCTCCCGGAATGGAGCCTGCCTCTGATCCGTATGGCCCCTTTTGTCAACGATCCGGACAGCATGCACAACGTCGGGCTCATCCTCGGGCAGCAGATCTACACCCCCTCCGACATTTCCACCCCCGCCCTGCTCGTGGACGACCGGCCCTATGCCGGCTTTCTGTATGCAGGCCTGGCCCTGCACAGCAAGACAGCCACCCAGCTGGACACCATCGAGCTGGTAGCCGGGATGATCGGCCCATCCGCTCTGGGAGAAGAAGCCCAAAACACGGTCCACCAGCTCCGCGACCTGCAACAGGCCGAGGGCTGGGACAACCAGCTCCGGGACGAGCCGGCTATCCGCCTGTCCTGGCAGCGAAAATGGCGGGCCTGGGAGCATACCGCAGACTGCTGCCTGGGAGCCGACCTCATCCCCTTCGCCGGGACCACGGTGGGCAATGTACTCACTGCGGCCAACGCCGGGGCTGAATTCCGCTTCGGCTACAGGCTGCCCCGGGACTTTGGATCGGACGTTATCCGGCCCGGAGCCGGGGTCAGCGTCCCAGAGCCCTCCGGGCCACAGCTGACCCCTTGGGGACGGTTCGGCCTGCACCTGTTCGCCGCCGCCCAGGTCCAGGCTGTGGCCCGGAACATCTTTCTGGACGGCAACACCTGGAAGGACAGCCACAGTGTGGACAAGCATCCCTTGGTGGCCCAGGTCTCCGCAGGACTGGCCCTGACCTTTGAGCGGCTGAAAGTTACCTACCGGCACATGCTGCGGACCAAGGAGTTCGAGAGCCAGGACGATCCCCAGGTTATAGGCTCCTTGACCCTGACCTGGTCCTTCTGATCCCCCTCGGCCTAAAAGGACATCCCGAAGCCCAGGACCCAGAAGTCCAGGCCGTCGTTTTCATCAGCCAAATCTGCATTGGAGTAGTGCTCATATCTGGCATGCATGGAGTACTGGGCATCAGGGCCGAAGGCCACCCCAACTCCGGCCACGTCCCGGAACTGAAAATGGGAGCCCAGATCTTGACCCCCGAACTGCTCGTAGCTGATGTACGAGGCCCCGGCGCCTCCTTCCACAAAGGGGACCACGTCCCGGCCGGTATGAAAGACGTATCTGAACATGGGGGTGACATCGGCATGAACACCTGTTTTGGCAGATGAAAACCACCATCCTGCCCCAACCTCAACACTGGGCGTAAAATGTCCCAAGGACGAAGACCAGAACTGCCAATCCACATCCCGGACATAACTGAAACGGACGGTTCCATCCGCGTCCCAGGAGCCGCCACCGCTGATAAACAGGGTATTCTGCTTCGCCATGCCGGGAGAGGAGAGGACGAAAACAGACACCACAACAGCCAAAAACACCCTGCGTACCATCTTTCTGCCTCCTTATTGGTTTGCATGGTTTCCTGGACACTCTTATATCGGAGGTTCCCGTCCGCACAGTATGCAAACAGCTTGCCAAATCATCAGGACGCATCCTTTTGAAAACGGTTTTTGACCATCACCCCGGTCTTGGGTATGGTTGCATCCTAAATCACGGTCTCTGAAGTCAGCATCCGCATAACACGGGCAACTCACGGGAATTTCATGGCTGAAAAGATTGAAGACATTACCATAAGCTACGAAGAAGACGGGCAGGTCCTGGTCCAGGAACTGGACAAGGAGATCCTGACCAAAGGGGCCTGGACCACTATTCTCTTCCGCTACCGCCAGCTTGACCCCAAGACGAACGACTTTGGCCCGGAAAAATACATGATCCGCCGCTACCGCAAGATCGGCGGCCAGTTCCGGCCACAAACCAAGTTCAACATCTCCAATCAGAAGCAGGCCAGGCAGATTATCGACATTCTGTCCAAGTGGCTGGAGGAAAGCGGGGATGCACCCCAGTGATGACTGGCAGCCCGAATGCGGGATCGAGACCCACGATCAGATGATCCCGGTCCTGGACGCCACGCTGCGGGTCCGGCATTTCAGCTTCGCCCGGCGGCAAGAGACTGACCTGAGTACCTCCGCGCCTTTGATCTTCCTCCACGAAGGTCTGGGATGCGTGGAGATGTGGAAGGACTTTCCCCCTGCCCTGTGCGCAGCGACCGGACGTCCCGGGCTCGCCTACGACCGTCAGGGATACGGACGGTCATCCCCTTTTGTCCGTCCCAGGACTCCGGACTATCTGCACACAGAAGCCTATACCTATTTCCCGGCCCTGCTCCAGGCCCTGGGAATCAGCCGGGCCATCCTCATCGGGCACAGCGACGGGGGCAGCATCGCCCTGCTCTTTGCCTCGGCCTTCCCGGAGAGGGTTTGCTGCCTGACCACCATCGCCGCACATGTTTTCGTGGAGCCGGAAACCGTGCAGGGCATAGCCCAGGCCAAGACCCGCTACCAGCGCACCGACTGGCCGCACAAGCTGGCCAAGTATCATAAAGAGAAAACAGATGACGTCTTCTACGCCTGGACTGAGACCTGGCTGTCTTCAGAGTTCGCGGGCTGGAACATTGAGCGGGAGCTGGTCGGGGTATCCAGTCCGGCCCTGGTCATGCAGGGAGTCGACGACGTCTTCGGAACAGCTAAGCAGGTGGACAGCATCGTTTGCAATACCTCCGGCCCTGCCCTGCCCTGCTGGATCGCGGACTGCGGGCACGCTCCCCACCTGGAGGCCCCGGAACAGGCTACCGAAAAGATCAGGGCCTTTATAGCCGAATACGCCCCCAGGACCTGAACTGCCCCTGCCGGCCCAGAGATGAACCCATGCCTCTTTTCTCCACCCCCGCGAGTTCCCTTCTCTCCGGCGCCCTTCTCGGCCTGACCGCAGGGCTGGCCCCGGGCCCGATGCTCACCCTGGTCCTGTCCCATACCCTGCGCTATCGCATCCGGGAAGGCTGCAAGGTGGCCCTGGCTCCCCTGCTCACCGACCCGCCCATCATCTGCGCAGCCGTTGTCCTTTCCATCCATATCCGGGATATGCAGCCGGTCCTGGCCGGGCTTTCCCTTCTCGGGGCCCTGTATCTCTTGTACCTGGGGTATGAGACCCTGCAGGTCACCGGAGACGTCCTGCACCCGGACCAGACCAATCCCCAGTCCCTGCTCAAGGGCGTACTGACCAACTACCTCAACCCCCACCCCTATCTGTTCTGGTTCACCGTCGGCGCTCCCCTGCTCTCCGGGGCGGACAGCCACCCCCTGCTCCGGGCCGCATTCTTTCTGTCCGGGTTCTATATCTGCCTGGTGGGGGCCAAGATGCTTGTGGCCTGGATCGCCGGGTCCGCCCGCTTCTTGGTCCAAGGCCGCATCTATGCCTGGACCATGCGCATTCTGGGCCTGGCCCTGTGGGGATTCGCCCTCTCCCTCATCCTCCAGGCCTGGCGGCTCCTGGAGCTGTAATCACACACATTCTGCCTCTTCAAACGGATATGTGCGAACCTGCCACTCAGTGCACACAGAAGAGATGGCGAGCTCCAAAAATCCACAGGCTACAGCGAAGAACCTTTTTTCTTTTCCGACAGCAGTGGCGTCCTTACTCGTCCCGGGCTGAATCGTCCCGCCAGGAATGCTTGCTGTACTCTTCCGGCCGCCCATAGACCGTGTAGTCGTAGATGATGGCCGCAGCCAGATCCGATATCTTTTTGACTGTGTGGTAGGAGGGAACGTCCTGGTATTCCTGAGCCAGGGCCAGGATTTCCTGCATATACGCATCCTTGTTGATGGGACCTTGCATAAGTTCTATCCTCATCGATCCGGAAAAGATGATCCGAGGTTGACCCCGGTTTCGGCCACATAGGCCCGCCCCCGGCCGGAAGCCGTCCAGCTCTGAACACAGCCCGGAATGCACACCGACTGCCCCTGGACCAGCCTGATCCCCTCTCCGCTCTGCTGGTCGGAAATCTCCAGCTCTCCCTGCACGCAGAGTAAAATGGAGATCCCGGTCAAAGACGCTTCAAACCGGGGGCAGCCCGGGCCGAGCTCAAACCCGGAGAGAACGAACTCCTCGGTGAATGACGGGTAGGCAAACCATCCCCCGCCGCCGGGCACGGGCTCCAGAGCTCCCTGCTCCGGGCGGTCAAAATCCATGGTCTTTAACAGCTCCTGGACGTCTATATGCTTGGAGGTCAGCCCGGCCCGGAGCACATTGTCCGAATTGGCCATGATCTCCAGGCCCAGGCCGGACAGATAGGCATGCAGGCGGCCGGGGGGCAAAAACGCTGCCTGCCCCGGAGAGAGATGCATCAACTGGAGGAAGACCGGGGCTAGTGCGCCGATGTCCCCGGGATGCTCGGCAAGCAGAACGGCCATCCAGTATCTGGGATCCTGTCTGTTAAGTTCGGACTCCTCTTCGACCCTGGATCGCGCATGCTCCAGGACCTCCACCCTCCGCCTTGGTTCCATATGCAGCAGTGATTCCAGCATCCCGGACAAAGCCTCCGGGCCTTCTTCCCTGTCCAGTATATCCAGCTCTGGCCTTAGGGCCTTAGGAGCCAGCCAGGCAAACCATCGCTCGATCTCCTCCGGGGGGCGGAATCCGTTCAACCCCCAGAACGGTTCCAGGGCACAGATGCATTCCGGTTTTGGATTGGGGTCCTTGTAGCTCCGCTCCGCCGAAGCGGGTGCAACGGCCAGGGCCTCTTCCTTTTGATATCCGGCCCAGGCCTGTTTGGCGTTGGGATGGACCTGCAGGGACAAGGGGCGATCCACGGCCAGAACCTTGAACAGAAAGGGCAGATGGGGACCGAATCGTTCCGTATTCTTCTTCCCCAGCAGCCGGTCCGGACTCTGCTGAATAAGCTCATCCAGCTGGACCCACCGTCCCTGAGTATAGACCTGCGACGGGGCGCTGGGATGGGCACCCATCCACAGTTCAGCCAGAGGATCTGCGGGCGGGGTCGAATATCCCAAAAACGTGGCCAGCTTCTCCCGCGATCCCCAGGCATAGTTCTGAATCGGATTGTGCATCGGCAGGATGGACAGCATGTATCTCCTTTTTCAGCGAACCCCTCGCTGTGTTTTTGTCGACGGAACTGCAAAAAGACGATTAATAGCCAGGACGATCCACGCTTGAATCTATAACATACTGATTTTTCAGTCCTTTAACCTTTGGCCTCTGACTTCTGATCTCTGACCTCTGTCTTCTGTCCTCTGTCCTCTGTCTTCTGTCTTTTTTCTCTCCGTCCCCCCTTGAAGGGGGCTGCGGGGGGTGTTGCCTTTGGCCCGCATCGCGGCCCCGCACGGCCGAAAGAGGGCTACAGCATGACCCCCCAGATCGGAGCAACATTCCACAGAGACTCCCGTTTTCCTCTGTCCTCTGTCCTCTGGCTTCTGACCTCTGATCTCTGACCTCTGTCTTCTGACCTCTGATCTCTGGCCTCTGACCTCTGATCTCTGTCCTCTGACTTCTGACTTCTGACCTCTGTCTTCCTTCTCTCCGTCCCCCCTTGAGGGGGGCTACGGGGGGTGTTGCCTTTGGCCCACATCGCGTCCCCGCACGACCGAAAGAGGGCGAATGATTATTCGCCCCTACAGCATGAACCCCCAGATCGGAGCAACATTCCACAGAGACTCCCATTTTCCTCTGATCTCTGACTTCTGACCTCTGTCCTCTGACCTCTGTCTTCTTACCTCTGACTTCTGACCTCTGTCTTCAGTCTTCAGTCTTCAGTCTTTTTGCAGGCGCATCCGCACAGGATCTGCCTGCTATCGGTCCTCAGCATACGTTTCCGGATTCAGGCAGGCAAGTACCGCGATCCGATATCCCCATTCCTGATTGTGCGCTCAGGCTCCCAGGGGTAAACTTTATCAGAAGCTGAGAATCCCTCAACCAGGATGGGGTATTATGCTTGACCAGGGCAATGCATTTCTCCTACATTTACCCCCATTGCCCCCGGGACCGCAGACTGCCCGGCAAACGAATGCGGATTCCGGTCCCAGAGCCCGAACATCAGTTGCCCCGCAGGCGGGCGGCGCATCCCAGATCCGACTACAGGCTGCATTCAAAGCTTTGAATAAACTCTGGCAGTCGACCCATGCAGCGATTATGACCACCACCGCCCATAGTGCCGGCGTCGAGCATCAGATTGTGGAGGATGCAGTTATGAGTGACAAAAAGGAACGATGCCCCCGTCTGAAGATAAACTCCGAAAGCTGTCCCTGTACCTATCCCAATTGTCCGCGGCACGGCCTGTGCTGCGAGTGCATCCAGTACCATCGCCAGCGGGGGGAACTGCCGGCCTGCTATTTTACGCCTGAAGAAGAGCGCACTTACAATCGAAGCATAGAATTCTATGTCCACCGGCATTTCAAAAAGTGAATCCCATGCATGATCACTCTTTTTTCGACCGCATTCTGGGCCTGATCTGCAGTGTATTTGACGCCTATTCCGCTGTTCTCTTCCTGCATTCCAGCGACAGCACATACACCCTGGTCTCCCATTTCAGTCTGGGGGACAATATCCAGAACGGGACCTTAATCCAGACCGGACAGGGCCTGGTCGGCTGGGTCCTGCGCAACAATCAGCCCCTTCTGGTCGACGACTTTCACCGGGAAGGCGGCAGCCTGGGTTACTATCCCCAAGAGGCCGAGTCCAAGATCAAGGCCTTTATGGGCTGTCCTCTGCCCGATGGCCGGGGGGCCCTGTGTCTGGACAGCAAGAAGTCCTACACCTTCAGCCCCAAGCAGCAAAAGATCCTGCATCAGTTTGTGCACCTGGTCGAAGCCCTGTGCGCCCAGTTCAGCCAACAGGAGGATTCGGAGCAGAAGCAGCGCTTTTACGCCGTGGTGCAGACCTTTCATCGCCTCCGGCACAACAACCCCCGCTGGTCCATCTTTTTGGAAAATCTGCTCCAGACCCTGGCCGAGTGCACCCATTTCAGTTATTGTCTTTTCGCTTCCAGGGATGAGATGGGCCACGGTTACTCCCTGGAAGGATGGAGCCGGCCCCTCTTTCGGCGTACAGACCTGCACCGCAAGAAGTTCGACATCAACGCCGGGGTCATCGGCTGGGTCTTTCGCAATCACAAGTCGATAACCACAGCGGATAAGGGCGAGCGGATCCGGGGCGCCCCCCTTTTCGAGAAGCATTACGACGCCCCCAAGTTTCAGAGCGTGATCTGCGTGCCGCTCATTGTCCATATGCGGACCAGGGGAGTCCTGGTCCTGGCTGACGAGGAAAGACGGAGCATTCACTCGGAGCTCATGGATTTTGTAGCCTTGATCAGCGACCAGTTAGCCCTGTTTTTGGAAAACCTGTACTTGAAGAACAAACTTCGGCAACTGCAAGAAGTGTAAACAAGGACACGCGCATGGTCTTCACACGGCTGTTCGGATTTCTGGGCAAGAATCTGGCTATGGACCTGGGCACGGCAAACACCCTGATCTACACCCCGAAGGACGGCATTGTGCTCAACGAGCCATCCGTGGTCGCCCTGGACTCCAGGACCGAAAAAGTCCTGGCCGTGGGCAAGGAAGCCAAGGAGTTCTTGGGCCGCACTCCGGAAAGGATCCGGGCCATCCGGCCCATGAAAGACGGGGTCATCGCCGACTTTGAAGTCACCAAGGCCATGATCGCCTTCTTCATCAGCAAGGTCATCCGCGGCCTGCAGCTGGTCAAACCCAAGATAGTCATCTGCGTCCCAACCGGCATCACCCAGGTCGAAAAACGGGCGGTCATCGAATCAGCCCAGCAGGCCGGAGCCCGGGAGGTCAGGCTTGTAGAGGAGCCCATGGCCGCCGCCATAGGGGCCAAGCTGCCAATCAACAAGCCCATGGGCAATATGGTCGTGGATATCGGAGGCGGGACCACCGAGGTCGCGGTCATCTCTTTGTCTTCTGTGGCCTATGCCGAGTCGGTCCGCGTGGCCGGGGATGAGATGAATGAGGCCATCCAGCGATTCACCAAGGATGAGCACAAGGTCTTGATTGGAGAAAACGCCGCCGAAAAAATCAAGATCGAGCTCGGCTCGGCCATTCCCCTTCCTGAGCCCAGAAGCATCCGGGTCTCCGGGAAGAATATGGTCGACGGCCGGCCGAAGACCATTGAGATCAACGACGGCCAGGTCCGGGAAAGTATCAAGGAGCCGCTGAACATGATCGTCATGGCCGTGCGCAATGCCCTGGAAAAGACCCCTCCGGAGCTGGTCACCGACGTGGCCAACAACGGCATGCTCCTGGCTGGAGGCGGGGCCATGCTCAAGGGCCTGGATCAGCTCATCAGCCAGCAGTCCGAGATAAGCGTCATCGTGGACGAAGCCCCTTTGACCACTGTCCTGCGGGGCACCGGCATCGCCCTGGAGCGGGAAAAGGACATGGAGTTCGTGTTCGTGAATTAGCCCAGGGAATGATGAACGGGAGGCAGTTCACAGTTCACCGTTCACCGGCCACCTGTTACCGCCCAGGAACATCACCATGCACAACGCCACCCACTCTACCCTGCTCGACTCGGTCCGAGACGTTGTCCTCCGGGCCGGAGAGATCATCCTTCAGCATTGGGACCAGCCCAAAGACATTGCCTACAAAGGCCGGGTGGATCTGGTCACTGAAACCGACGTGGCAGTAGAATCCTTTCTGACCCGGGAGCTTTCGGCCCTGCTCCCCCAGGCCTCATTTCTGGCCGAAGAATCGGCGGCCGAAAACGAGCTCGAACGGTTGACCTGGATCGTCGATCCCCTGGACGGGACCACAAATTTTGCCCACGGCCTGTTCGCAGTGGCCACATCCGTTGCCCTGTGGCAGGACGGAAAAGTTGAGCTGGGGGTGGTCAATCTGCCCAAGACCGGGGAATGCTTCTTTGCTCAACGGGGCTGCGGCGCCTGGTTGAACGGTTCCCCCATATCCGTATCCGCTCAGTCCCATATCGAGCAGGCCCTGGTGGCCACCGGATTTCCTTACGCCAAACGGGAACGGATCGACGAGATTGTGCCCCGGCTGCGCGGTGTGCTCAGCACCTGCCGCGGCATGCGCCGCATGGGCGCTGCGGCCGTGGACCTGGCCTATACCGCCTGCGGAAGGTTTGACGCCTTTTACGAGCTGGGGCTCAAGCCTTGGGATACAGCAGCCGGCTGGCTTTTGGTCCAGGAGGCCGGCGGCCGGGTCAGCCGATTTTCCCCGGTGGCCGATTACGCACTGGGCGCCGACGCCATCCTGGCCACCAACAGCAAACTGCACATGGCCATGGCCGAGTTGCTCGCAATCTGATCATTCGGCCCGGGCCTCCGGGGACTCTGCTGCAGCCGGACAATCTGGGCTCTTCGAAACAGGAAGTGCAATTGCAAGCATAAAAGTTTTCCGTCTCTTCTGTGTGCCGTAAGCGGCAGGCCCGCACATTTTCTTGGTCCCGCCACCCGGCACTCACGTGTATGACAAGCTTTAGTCAAACAAAAAGTAGTGACCTGCACGTGAGTAGCCGGGAGGGGGCAGGGATCCCCCTTTGGCGGGGCTTAGAAAATACCGGGCCGAAAGTGGGCACACAGAAGAGAGGGTAAACTCCCAAAATCCACAGGCTAGGTCGAAGAACCACAATCTGCTTCGTGTTCCTTCAGGCCTCGAACAGCACCCCGGTCTCGAACAGGACGCGCAGGGTAGAGGTTACCCGCCCGGGAAAATGGCGTATGACGTAGCCGACCTCATGGGGCTTGCCCAGCATATACTCCATGGTTCGAAGGTTTTCATCTCCGGGGTCCTCGGAGCGCATGATGCATGTAAAGACCGGTACAAGCTCCTGCTCTGTCTCTGGAGCGGGCTCTAGGCAATGCACAAATCGCATCTTGGACACAGTGATCCCCAGCTGGCCAAAGAGCCCCTGACGAAGGGTCTCATATCCTGACTGTCCGGCAAAGATATGGGCGGACAGGGAAACATCCCAGCACAGAGGGCCGTCCAGGCTGCTGGAGGGACGTCTGGACAACAAAAGCTTTCCCTCTGCGGTATAGATCAGGGCAGCTGCCCGCTGATGCCTGAGCTTCTGTTCATGCACGGTCTTCTCTGGAAAGACCGCAATCGGACGATTTTTCAGGTCCAAGACCTCCAGCCGGCTTGGGTCGACAGGAAGAGAATTGACAGCGGACATATCCAGCCCCATAATTTCGGATACCATCCAAGATGTTCACACTACAGCGATGCGAATGAAGGATTATCCGGCAACCGTCGCTTCCGGAGGACTTAGCATCGCCCCGGAATCATCGACTGCCGCATATAGATGCAAATTCACATGCCCTGACGGGCACGCTTTCGCTAACGAAACATACAAACGATTTCGATACCGATTGAAAGTGGTTACCCATTGTTGTGATTTCCTTTCTTCGAGTTCGTAATCGAAATCGGGATCGGGATCGATATCCATAAACTGAGGGTTCCTGTTGCACCGAATGACATATTCTTTCGATTTCGATAGCGATCCCGATTTCGATTTCGATTTGGATTCTCCCAACCATTAACTAATCACAGTTTTTCATACAGAAAAGTAACCAACTTTTTGCTCTCATTAATAAGATCATATCCAGGATTTCAGGAGGGAGCCTATGCCATATCTGGACCAGATTCAACTCCGCGGCAAACGGGTATTGGTCCGCTCGGACCTCAATGTCCCCATCGACCAGGGCACCATTCGGGACGACAACCGCATCCGGGCCTCTGTGCCCACCTATGAGCATATCTTGAACCAGGGAGCGGCCCTGGTGATCTGCTCCCATATGGGCAAACCCAAAGGGGACAAAGATCCCTCCCTGTCCCTGCGCCCTGTGGCCGATCGCCTGCAGGAGCTTTTGGGCCGGAAGGTGAAGATGGCCCCGGACTGCGTCGGAGACGAAGTGAAATCCATGGCCGACGCCCTTCAGCCCGGCCAGGTCCTTCTTTTGGAGAACCTGCGTTTTCATTCCGGAGAAACCAAGAACGATCCTGAGTTCAGCCGGCAGCTGGGCTCTCTGGCCGAGGTGTACGTGGACGATGCCTTTGGCGTGGTCCACCGGGCCCATGCCTCAGTGGTCGGAGTGACCGAACATGTGGACTCCGCCTGCGCAGGGCTCCTCCTGCAGAAGGAGGTCGAGTACCTGGGCAAGGCCATGGCTGATCCTGATCATCCCTTTGTCCTTGTCGCCGGAGGAGCCAAGGTCTCCACCAAGCTGGGGATACTGACCAATCTTCTGGATACAGTGGACCGGATCATCGTCGGCGGGGCCATGGCCAATACGTTTCTGCGCAGCATGGGTGTCCAGGTGGGCAGCTCCAAGGTGGAAGAGGACCTCATCGACCAGGCCCTGCAGACCATGCAGACCGCCCGTTCCAAGGGGGTCAGCTTTTATCTTCCCGTGGACTGCTTGACCGCTGCGGACATCAAGGCCGCCCAGCCCAGCGGCGTCTTTCCCTTCCAGGATGTCCCCAGGGAGGAAATGATCCTGGATATCGGCCCGGCCACCCATACCCTCTTCGCCGAAGTCCTCCGGGACGCCAAGACTGTGGTCTGGAACGGCCCCATGGGCGCCTTTGAAAACCCCAGCTTTTCCCAGGGTTCGGTGGGCCTGGCCCAATCCGTGGCCAAGGTGGACGGCCTGACCATTGTCGGCGGCGGGGACACCGATGCCCTGGTCCATACCTGCGGGCTTGTGGATTCCATGAGCTTTATCTCCACCGGCGGAGGATCCTTCCTGGAGTTTTTGGAAGGCAAAAAGCTGCCCGGAATCCAGGCCCTGGGGCTTTAGCTTGCACAGTGAACGGAGAACTGTGAACATTGAACGGTGAACAGCAGACAGTGATTCATGAACGGTGATCCGTGAACTGGCAGATAGTGAATGGTGAACGGTGAACAGGAAGAATAAATACAGGAAGATGTGAGAAAGACGGTTTTCCTCTGAGCTCCCTGTCCGGCACCAAGGACGTTCTTCTTCTGAGTTACCCGTTCGGCACTAGGGATTTTCTTCTTCTGAGTTCCCCTCCCTCACCAGGGAGGGGGCAGGGGAGGGTTCTTCTCTCTCCCTCTTCCCGTTCACCGTTCACTATTCACCGTTCACCATCCCCTACCCACCCACGTCTTACAGGAGGTCGCCTCTCTATGAAGCTCTGCATGGCCGCCAACTGGAAAATGCACAAAACCCAGTCCCAGGCCGGAGAAACAGCCGCTGAGCTGGTCCGTATTCTGGGCTCCAATCTGCCCCAGGACCGGGAAGTGGTCCTCATTCCCCCTTTTACCGCCCTGCATGCCGTATCCCAGGCCCTGACCTCCGCCCCCGGCTTCGTCCTGGGAGCCCAGAACTTCTACCCTGCCGATCAAGGGGCATTTACCGGAGAAATCGGACCGGACATGCTCCTGGACCACGGCTGCTCCCTGGCTTTGGCCGGTCATTCCGAGCGCAGGCATGTCCTGGGCGAAGACAATGAGTTCGTGGCCCAAAAGGTTCGCTTCGGGCTGGACAAGGGCCTGCGCATGATCCTGTGCATCGGGGAAACCCTTCAGCAGCGGGACAGCGGACAGCTGGAAACCGTGCTGCACGATCAGCTGTCCACCGCCCTGTCCGGGCTGCAACTCTCCAATCTGGAGTCCAGGCTGCTCATTGCCTACGAACCGGTATGGGCCATCGGCACCGGAAAGGTCGCCCAGCCGGAAGATATAGCCCAGGCCCACGCCTATGTCCGCAAAGAGCTGACCACCCTCCTGCCGCAGTCCGGGCAGTCGGTGCCCATCCTCTACGGCGGATCCGTCAAGCCGGACAATATCGCTCAGATCATAGGTATTGACAATGTAAACGGAGTCCTGGTAGGTGGTGCTGGCTTGGAGGCAGAGAGCATGGCCCAGATTGCCATGGGCACGGCCCAATAACCTTATCGGCATAGTTCGGAGTTTGTCTGTGAACACCCTTATCCTTACCATACATGTCATAGCCTGCATTTCCCTGGTCACCCTGGTCCTGATGCAATCCGGAGCCGAGGGCATGGGAGTCATCTTCGGCGGCTCCAGTTCATCGCTCTTCGGCAGCAGCGGAGCCGGAGGCCTATTGACCAAGCTGACCGTGACCGTGGCTGTCGTCTTCTTTGTTACCTCCTTGACCTTTACCTATATGGATGCCAGCAAACGGGCGGCGCCTCCGGAATCCGTGGTCCTCGAACAGCAGGAGCCGGCCAAGTCCCAGGCCCCGGCTCAGCAGCCGGCAGACAAGGCGTCTGAAAACAACGCTTCACAACAGTAACTGCTTCCTGACCAGTCCCACTTGCGGGATATACGGCATGCTGCACATTCACCATGCTGGAGATGCACTGCCCTGGACGATTTGCTCACCCCAAGAGACTGGACATTGAACTGTTTATCAGCTATACAGATTTCTTGCGCCGAGGTGGTGGAATCGGTAGACACGCTATCTTGAGGGGGTAGTGGGCAACAGCTCGTGGGGGTTCGAATCCCCCCCTCGGCACCATAGCAAGGTAAGGCTCCGGATTTCTTAGGAAATTTCGGAGCTTTTTTATTGGGTGCGGAGAGGGTGCCGACGTGTCAGGCTAGTTGTCGCTTAGGGGGCTCGACCCGGTCTTCGGTGTGAGCCCCAGGGAGACCCCTCCGGAGGCCCCCTGGCTACTTTCAAGGGCTAATCATGTACCTAACTGCGGCTATGTATTATATGTCCATCAAAAATGCCAGCGCAGGCCCATCATGACTTGCGATCCACCAACATCCAAATCATTCTCCCCGTAATTTGTATCCAGAGACTTGTTTACATCACTGACAACAGGCTGATCCAAGTCCTCAACATCGACCCAGGAATATCTGTATTCCACAAATAGACCAACAGGCCAATCATACAGTCCCGCCCCAGGTTCAGTGAAGAGATAGACCTCCATGCCCCCCTGCACGTGGGCACCGAGACTAAACTCATCATTGTCGTTGGAATAGGACAATACTGCTGAATCGTAGTCAAAATCAGCATATGTGTAATAGATGTCCGGCCCGATTCCAGCATAAAGATACACATAATCACACAACGGCAGATACCCCTTCAACGTTGGCGACACATAAGTGTTCTGTATATCCAAGTCTGCAGAATCTCCTAAAAACAGTACATTGTGATACTTTTCCTTGGAAGAGAAATATCCCAAGCCTATTTCCAGTCCCAAGTAGTCGTTCAGCTCTCTTTCATAGGCCAACTCAAACATAAATCCAGATAAGTCATCTGCGTCATTGCCCCAAAAATCGAAAAAATCACTGTCTGGATAGAAGTGATACCCCGGTTTGATGGCCACTGAATTCTTCTTGGCTAAATGCCCTGAGTCCTGGGCTGCCCAACAAAAAGCAGGAAACAACGCAATAAGAACAAAAATAACAAACGCCCGCATACCCGCCTCCTTTATCAGTGAAACATCCAATCTCCCGCGCCTTAAACACAATACCTTTCTTAATCCCTGGCTTGATCAATCCTCCACGAGATCATAACAGGAACCGGCGGACCAGGATCACAAGGCCCCGAACTGATTCCCGTCATACCTGACAATATCCCGCCCAATGCGAACCCGGATCTTGATTTCCTCCCGGCCAAGGTGTGCGTCTTCACGCATGTCCTGCCAGCCGGGAATCTCCTGGGCCACTTGATAGGCCTGCTGAAGATACTCCGGACCGTAAAATATCAGAGTATGTTCGTGTCTAAAGTGCTGGGCATTGGTCAGCCTGACGACATGCTGCCCCTTTTCGGACAGGAACCTGCCCACTCGAGCGGCCATGCCCCGGATCCCATTGCCGTTGGAGATCTCAATTCCGGGTTGAGGATCGGGAGTGAACTCCTGGATGGGACATTCTTCCCCTGATCTCTGGGAGTCTGACTTGAGTGCAGGGGCCTGAGCCTGGACCGGTACTACCCGTTTCTGAGTCTTTTTTTCTTTCTCCGGCCCGGGCTTGACTTTGCCACCTTTCCGGCCCGGTGGTGTCTGTGTGCTTGCCGACGCAGCCACAACCCGGCTGGTATCCACCTCATTTCGGTATATATGCTTTTGATCTCCACGGGCTGTCTTAGAGCTGAGGTCGTGATCACCATTACCGACTGTCTGATGAATCAGCTCTGTGCTTTCAGGACCTGATTCCTGAGCATAGGCCAGGGCCAAGTGCTCCTTTGCCAAATCACTCTGTCCTGCCTGCTGAAAACATGTGGCCATTCTGGCATGGGCCTGGGAAGGCCCTTCTGCCGCGGAGAACTGGGCAAAGGCCCGGTGCATTTCATTGTTGTGGACATAGGCGAGGCCCAGGTTATTGCGAAACCGCACCGTATCCGGGCTGAGTTCCACAGCCCGGCTGAAGCTGGAGATGGCATTGCCCACATCGCCCCGCATCAGGGCCGACACCCCCAGATTGTTGTGGACCCAGGCCTGGTCGGGATCAATCTCCAGGGCCGCCTGGTAGCATTTTTCTGCCTGAACGTACTCGCCCAGGATGTCGTGGGACACCCCCATGGCGTTGTAAGCCCGAACATGCTGCGGGTTTGCGTCTACTGCCTTGGCCAGCTCCTGTACAGCCCATTGGTGCTTGCCCTTGTTTTGCAGATAGCGGCCGTATTGGTAGGAGGTCTGGGGATCAGAAACCAGGGGGTGGGCCCGAAAAGCCGGAAGGTCAGCATACCTTGAGGAGCATCCAGTAGGGACGGCTGCCAGAAGGAAAGCCAGACAAATAGCCGGAAGGGCCGTCAATCCGAGATGAAACACCGGCATACGATGAAGCAAAGCACACATGACCACCCTCCCCTACCCCTTCATTTGCATGAAAAACTGTTATTAGTTATTCGTTAATAGTTATCAGGATCAGATTGGGTAGCGACTCCCAGTCGGTATCGAAATCGGTATCGAAATCGTTTGTATGCTTCGTTAGCGTAAGCGTACCTGCGCCTTGGCTGGAAAACCAAGCCCGTTTTTTCAGCTCTCCTATGCACCGCGTGGTAACGATGAAAGAGGGCAGGCATTACGCGCAGACGCGAAGCGCTGCCCCTACAACAGAGAGCCAAGGTCATAACTCAGTTAAAGTTATATCCCACAATTTCGACATCACCCCGGTCCTCGGACAGGCCCGGGCTGCTCAGAGGGCTCGCCAGTCCGGCACTCACTTGTGCACTTTGAACGTCTGTGCAAAGCACAAAGGCTTGGTCTGCAAGTGGTGCCGGGCCGGGCAATGATTAAAAGGGATTTCCGCTTTCAGCTCTTCATGTCAGATTTTTCAGCTTTCAGCTTCCCGCATCCCAGCATTCCCAGCATTATAGCGTTTTTTCAATTTTCCCTCTTACTGGCCTCTGATCTCTGATCGCTGAGCTCTGTCTTATGATCCCAGAATTCCAGCCTCCCCCTTACCCCTCCGCCCTCGGCCCTTGCTCCTAACTCTTCCCGCTTTCAGCTTTCAGCTTCCCGCTCATCACTCCTCCCTCACCACTCCCTGCCGCAGCTACTCCGGGCCTGCGTCTCTCATCTTCACCCCTGCCTTGCTCAAGTTTGCATTGGCCACGGAATAAAACGTGGGCTGCAGTGCGATGGCCTTTTGAAAGTACCTTTCCGCCAGCATGGCATTCCCCCGCTGCAGATAAACGCAACCCAGGTTATTATAGGCTTGGGCGTTACTGCCGGCCTTTTTGAAACATTCCAGGGCCTCGTCAAACCTTCCCTGTCCGGCCAGGGCCAACCCCAGATTATTGTACACCCTTGGCGAATCGTATCTGTTGCGCAAGGCGCGCATAAAAGACTGCACCGCCTTCCCTCCCTCTCCGGCCAGGGCATACGCCACTCCCAGATTATTGTGCAGCTCACCGTTGTTCGGCCGCAAGGCAACTGCGGCCTGAAAAAACTGCGCAGCCTGGACATGGTCCTTTTTTCCGTCCGCGATAATGCCCAGCAGATTGTGTGCCTGCCAGACATCTGAATCCAGCCGAATGGCCTGATGCAGATGTGTCGCGGCCTCCTTCTTCTCTCCGGTCTTGTACAAGGACAAACCCAGGAGGTAATGGGCCATTGGCCGCTCCGGCTTGGCCTGAGCCGCTTTGTGTAAATACCCAATGGCTTCTCCCGGCATGTCGGAAAGAACAAAAAGCAGACCGAGCTTGTATGTCAGATCCATATTTTCCGGTTCCTTGGCCAGGGCCTTGTCGTAGTGGATATAGGCCACATGGTAATCCCGGCGCTTCAGGGCCATGTCTCCCCTGTGCTCCAGCTCAGGGGCTGACAATGCGTTCAGTTCCCCGATATTGCTGTTGGCCGCCATTCGCTCCAGGGAGCTGGTGCCGGAGAATTTCGGACCGCTGGACAGGGAACGAGAGTCCATGCCTCCGGAGGTTGCACAGCCCACGAGGCCAGCGGACAGGAGCAGAAGGACGACCAGACTCAAACCTTGCAGGAAGCGAAGACGGTGAGGCATATGAACTCCATATTAAGTAAGAACGGACAGCGGTTGAGGGCAACCGCGTCCTACAAAAGAACCAGCCCTCGGAGATGGCCGGCCTGCTGTGAAGCACTGGCATTTTCCGGGCTGGTTCTCCCCGAAATCAAGCCCCTGCATTGGCCTCGTTTCCAACAAGAGGGCAGGCATTGCGCGCAGACGCGAAGCACTGCCCCTACAGACTGGTTACTTGTTATCGGGTATTCGTTATCAACCAAAAGCCAGCAATCCACTACGCCTCTATCCTTGTGGCTAGTCATTCCCGCAACCCGAGACCTCACACTTCTTTCTCGGTCCTTGCTCCTCTCTCCGGCTTTGAGCTTTCAGCTTTCAGCTTTCCACATACCCCTCGGCCCTTGCTCCTCTCTCCGGCTTGAACTTTCAGCTTTGAGCTTTGAGCTTTGAGCTTTAAGCTTTCAGCTTCCCCTCGGCCCTGGCAACAGCTGCTCACTGCTTAATAAGCGCCTCAAAGATCTGGATCACAGCCGGTCCGAGAATGACCACGAACAGAGCGGGGAAAATAAACAGAGCACAGGGGAACAGGAGCTTGATAGGCAGCTTGGCCGCCTTTTCCTCAGCCCGCTGCCTGCGCTTGGTCCGGAACGTATCTGCATAGATGCGCAGGGTGTCGGCCATGCTGGTCCCGAAGCGGATGGTTTGCACCAGGAGACCGACAAAATTCTTTACATCGTCCAGATCGGTGCGGATCCCCAGATTGTTCAGGGCCTCCTGCCTGCTCTTGCCCGCTTTGACCTCCAGGGTATACATGCGCAGCTCATCGCTTAATGGAGAATTGCTCAGCTTGATCTCTTTGGAAACCCGGCTGATGGCCCCATCCAGCCCCATGCCGGCTTCCACGCAGACCACCAGCAGATCCAGGCAGTCCGGAAAACCCCGTTCCAGACTGTGTGCCCGCTTGCTTCGCTTCAGCCGGAGCCAGAAATCCGGAAGATACAGCCCGACCAAGGCCGCGATAAGTGCTCCGCCCATGGTGTAGGCGGTATTGAGCAGAAAATGAAACCGCAGCTCCAAGGCCAGGAAGGCAAAGACACACAGGACACACAACAAGGTCTTGATTCCCCAGAACAGGGGGACAATATTCGGATGCCGAATCCCGGCCCGCAGGAACCTGAGCTTTGCTGCCGAATACTCTTTGTCCGAAATGCCTTTGGACGCCTTTTGGCCCATAAAGCTCAAGGCCTGAGTCAGCTTGGCGATCATCCCCCTGGCCTTGTCCTGGTCATCGCGATCAGCGGAAGCCGTAGCCCATTGTCCGGAGCTGTCCTTGATCTTGCCCAAAAGCACCTTTTTCTTCTTCAAGACCTGCATATAATGGTACAGCCCCATCATGCACAGGCAAATGCTGCAGAAGGCAATGACCGCAACCAGCATGGGGAGGGATATAGTGGGCATCATAGGCCTATCCTGCTCTTGGTTATTGTTATCTGTTATCAGTTATCAGTTATCGGCTGTAATCATTAACTTTGGCCGAGCAAATGCCGGGATAAGATTCCCGCTTTCAGCTTTGAGCTTTGAGCTTTCAGCTTCCTGCTTCTCCCTTGGCCCTCTGCCCCAGGTCCTGATAACCGATAACATCTATCTTCCAACGAAGAACAAAGCACAAAGAACGTTCCCAGCTCACCGCTTCCTGCCGCTTTCCCCTTCCCGATTCTTGTCTGACCTCTGATCTCTGAACTTCTGACCTCTGACCTCTGACCTCTTACTTCTGACTTCTGACTTCTGTCTTCTGACCTCTGATCTCTGACCTCTGACTTCTGTCTTCACTCCCATGCCCACTACGCCTCAATAACCACCAATTTCTTGACCACCAGCATGCCGAGGACCATCATGATCCCCGCTCCCCAGAGCAGGTTCTGGCCCAAGGGAGTGGCGTACAATGTGGCCATGTATTCCGGGTTCAATGCCTGGATGGCCAGGAAAACAACAATGGGCAGCAGAAAAAGGACCACGGCAGACATTCGCCCCTCGGCAGACAGGGTCTTGACGTGATTCTGGAACTTGAACCGTTCCCGGATGATCCGGGCGTTGCTTTCCATGATCTCGGCCAGGTTGCCCCCTGTCTCCCGCTGCATGATGACCGAGACGACAAAGATCTGCAGATCCGCGCAGTCCACCCGCTGGGCCAGATGGCGCAGGGCGTCCGAGACGCTGACTCCAAAGTTGATTTCGTGAATTGTGGCGGCGAACTCTATGCTGATTGGATCGTCCATCTGATCAGCAGCCAGCTTGAGCCCGGACGCAAAGGCATGACCTGCCTTGAGGGAGCGGGCGATGAGCTCCATGGCTTCGGGCAGCTGGTGGCGAAACCGTTCCATGCGCTTGCGTTTCTTGAACATCAGATAGCCCCAGGGCAGGCAGGCCCCAACCCCGCCTGAAAGCAGAATTGCCGCCCCCCCTGATGCAGCGACCAATGCCGGAAAGGCCCCAACCACAGCCAACAGCAGGGAAAAAAGGAGAAAGAACCCCACAGAGTATTGGGCATTGGCCTGTTCCTTGAGATTTTTCAGTCTGCGGACAAAGGTGATTTTCTGCAGTATTCGATTCAGAAAAGGAACATCACTGTAGCTCTCCTCGCGCAGGATGGAATTCAAGACCGCTTCCTGCTGCTGAGTCGGCAGCTGTTTGAGCCTGCGCTTGACGTACTGCCGGTCCGGCCTGGTGATCAGCCGGCGGGAGTAGAGGGCAAGCTCGATAATGGACACAGCGACCAGGAAAATGACCAAGCCCAGGATGAATGGATGCATGGGGCACCCCTTGTGAGGTTATCTGTTATCAGTTGTCAGTTAACAGGAAAGAATCACCGGTATCTTATAGCTTCTGTGAGATCTATTGAAGAAATGGAGCGCCCAAGAGCAGATTTCCCAAATGATGAAATACCGCTAAGCCTCTTTGCATTTCTTGCCAGCCGGGCTTTACCTACTCCCTCCTGACACCGTGGGATAAGGAAGCTCTCCCTATTCAACCACCCCTTAGTCCCCTCCTTGCGAAGGAGGGGAGTCTTAACCGTCTGATCTGGCTTGAATTCTCCGAGCACGATACTTGATTAACTGGATGACTTTATAGAAAAATTGAGCAGACAACCCCAGCCTTCTTGACTCCCCTCCTTGGCAAGGAGGGGCAGGGGTGGATGGGATTGTGACTCACAAACCTTATTCACCTCTTTCCAGCCTCCGCTTTCCATCTCTGACTTCCAACTTTGAGCTTTCATCTTTGAGCTTTCAGCTTTCCTCTTTGAGCTTTGAGCTTTCAGCTTTCAACTTTGAGCTTCCAGCTTCCAGCTCCCCCGCTTCCCCCTTGCTCCTCGTCCCTTGTCCCTAAAACTCATCCAGCCCGGTAAACACATCCTTGGGCAGGGTAATGCCCCATTCGTTGAACCGGTCCAGAAACCGGGGCCGGATGCCGTGAAACTGAAACCGGCCCTTGACCGATCCGTCCTTGGCCAGGCCCTGCTGCTTGAAGGAAAAGATCTCCTGCATGGTGATCACATTGCCTTCCATGCCGGTTATCTCCTGCACGCTGAGCAATTTCCGTTTGCCGTCCGAGAGTCGGCCCAGCTGCAGGACCACATCCAGGGCCGAGCTGATGTACCGGCGCAGAAAATCACTGGGAATCTCGAAGTTGGCCATGGCCACCATGGTTTCCAGCCGCATCAATCCGTCCCGGGGGGAGTTGGCGTGGATGGTGGTCAGGGAACCGTCGTGCCCGGTATTCATGGCCTGGAGCATGTCAAAGGACTCCTTGCCCCGCACCTCGCCCACGATGATCCGGTCCGGCCGCATGCGCAGGGAGTTGATGACCAGATCCCGCTGGGTCACCTCGCCCTTGCCTTCAGTGTTCGGCGGCCTGGTCTCCAGGCGGACCACGTGCTCCTGCTTGAGCTGCAGCTCAGCCGAGTCTTCAATGGTTACAATCCGCTCATTGGCCGGGATGTATCGGGAAAGGACGTTCAGAAAGGTGGTCTTTCCGGAACCTGTTCCTCCGGAAATGAGCACGTTCAGCCGGCAGCGGACGATACCCTTGAGCACTTCCGCCATTTGCGGCGGCAGAGCCTCATGTCCGATGAGGTCATCCATCTCCAGAGGGACCACAGCAAATCGGCGGACGGAGAGCATGGGACCGTCCAGGGCCAGGGGAGGAATGATGGCGTTTACCCGGGATCCGTCCGGGAGCCTGGCGTCGACCATGGGCGAGGACTCGTCCACCCTGCGGCCCACCGAGGACACGATCTTGTCAATGATCTTCATCAGATGATCGTTGTCCTTAAACCGGGCATCGGTCTTCTCGATCTTGCCGAAGCGCTCCACATATATCTGGCGATAGGAATTGACCAGGATATCGGATATAGTCGGGTCCTGCAGCAGGGGCTCCAAAGGGCCATAGCCCAGGACTTCGTCCGGGATCTCGCTGATCAGCTTTTCTTTTTCCTGCAGGTTCAACGGCACCCGCTGCCCGGGTTCGCGCAGGATCTTGTCCACCAAAGTCCGCAGTTGACCGCGCAGCAGATCATGGTCCATGGTTTCCAGCTTGGAGATATCCACCTGATCCAAGAGCCGGTCGTGAATCCTGGTCTTCAGCTCATAATATTCCTCCGGAACTGGAGAATCCATGACCTTGAGTTTGGCTGCTGTAGGCATAAGCGCATCCTTTTCTGGTTAAAAACCTGCTGAGCTGCGACAACAAAAATGTCGGCGTATCGTTGCAATCACGTTCTCAATATCTTCAAAAACCATCCTGTTCTCAAATCTGAGCACTATCATGCCTAAATCTTGTATATATGCTTGTCTCTGAACATCGTATTCCCGGCGCATAGCATTATTGTGCACCTCTCCATCCAACTCAATGACCAGACTTTCCATGGGACAATAGAAATCTACTATATATGGCCCCAAGCTTTGCTGACGCCGAAACTTTCGTCCATCAAGCTGCCTGCCTTTCAATACGTTCCATAGCCGAACTTCTGCCGGGGTCATTTCCTTTCGTAGCTTCTGCCTGAGCCTTTTCTGTTCTGTGTTGTTGTGCTTTGGAGATGACATAGGGCAATGTATAAAGATTATTGGTTATGCATCATTATGCAGAATAAGGAAGTTATCACAATTCAACCACCCCTGTGGTCCCCTCCTTGCGAAGGAGGGGACTCTTAATCGCCTGATCTGGCTTCTTTTCTGAGATTGCTGGAACCCGTAAACCGAGAAGATAAATCAAAAAATGAACATCTAAGCTTGACCTTCTTGACTCCCCTCCTTGGCAAGGAGGGGAGTAAGGGGTGGTTGGGACAATGGTCCTCAACTTTACCGAAAAAACCACTTCCTACCCGCCTCTTTCTTCCCTGCAGCTTCCGGCACAAGTTTGGCCGCAAGCTCCTGAATGCTCTTGGTCAATTTGTGTTTGGCCCCGACCTGCACAAAGGGCTTGCCCTGATTGATTGCAGACAAAGCAAACTTGTAGTCTCCAGGCACACTCCAGAATATCTTGGTCTTCAGGCTTTGCTCCGCCTCCTGCAGGGACACTTCACTTTTGCTGTCGTTTCGATTGATGACCACTTTCAGCTTGTGCTCCGCATCCGGCACAATCTGCCTCAAGCTGCTCATAATTCTGTTTGTATTGGCCAGATACGGCAGATTAAGCTGAGAGATCACAAGCACAGTGTCTGAAGCAAGAACGGCCTGCTCTCCCAGATCGTTCAGGGAATGCCCGGCATCAATGACCACTGTGTCGAACATGCTTCGAAGCAGGGAGAGCATCTGGCCGAACAAATCCCTGATCTCCATAAAATTGCCGTTCACATGCTCAGGCCCGGGAAGAACATTCAACCCTGTTGCGTGCTCAAACAAAACATTGCGCAGAAACGTCTCGTCCATCCGCTTAATATTCCGGGCAAGATCTCCCCAATTGTACTGATGGGTGAAATTCAAAAACAGGGGCACCTCGCCCAGATTCACATTTATGTCCATCAACAGGACAGATTTGGTTGGATCCCGCTGGGCCAGGGTAATCGCCAGATTCACTGCGATACTGGTCGTGCCCGCTCCCCCCTTGCTGCCCAGGACAGTAACCACCCTTCCCTCTCGATCCGGGACATCATCCTCGCTGTGCTTTTTGCGTCTGGACTGGAGCTTGGTCAGTGCTTTGGAAAGCTCATCGTCATCCAAGGGTAATGGAAGGAATTCCCTGACTCCCACCCGGATGGAACGCAGCAGCACATCCTGCTCTGTGCTGGCTGAAAGCAGAAAAACATCCGTCACAGTGCCGGAATCAATCAGCCCCTGAATGGCCTGAAAATCCTGTTCCGGTGAAGAGCTCAGCTCTGTAATCAGCACATCTCCGCTAAGATCCAGGCTATACTCCGAGACAGCTACATCCCGCATCGCCAGCAGAACCTTCTGCACCTGACGTTTCAGGTTGGAAGTCTGAATATCCAAGAGGACTGTGAGCTGTGTGTCTGTCATGGCAAAATCCTGGGGTGTATATTACATGATTCTTAATATTTAGTTCTTATTCTACAAGTCCAGGAATTGTTCCGTAAATTCCAAACCATTGACCAGCTTCACCGCGAAAATCCTTTGCAACACAGCTGACTTTTGCAATTATGTCATGTTCTTCAACTTTTTCAATTACTATATCAGTAACACCTATAATTGGAATGGGCTTATTTGGATTATCACAATTATTCCAGTCGTAAACAAATACAGTTGCTGACCATGTTGTATCGTCACCATCTTCATCCCTTGTTTTCATGTAATCAAAAACTTCCTCAAAATCTGTTTGAGCTGGCTGAATTAATACTGCTCCTGGCTCCCCACCCCACATTCCGAATTTTGTTACGCCAGAATATATTTCAGGTGATATATCTTCATCATTAAGTATTTTATCAAACAACTTTCTTAACCCGGAAGGAGATTGACTATTTGAGTCATCAAACGTAGCAGTGAAACCTGCACATCCGTCAATCGTTCCAGTTGGAGAAAAACCTATGTTTCCTCCACAAAAAGTTCCTCCATCAGCACCCTGATGTATATTAGAAGGGTCAAACCAATATTTTGATATACCGATCGGTACAGTGACCTCTCCAGGCTCCCAATACGATTTTGCTGAAAGAGATGCTATAGCATGTGCGGCTGAATTCAGTTGTTCTATGTCCAAAATTTTTCCAAAAAATGAACTATTATTTCCTGAAGATTTAACGTGCACAGCATTTGGGAATTGACCATTAGGACATGTATCATTAAATTTTGGTTCAAAATCAGTTCCATCCCAACAACCTATCTGAATCGTATCTATAGTGCTTTCTTCTCCAAATACATTGTTTTGTTTTCCTGTGCTGTCAGAGACATTTATTATCTGACTATCCCATGAGGTATCGTAACTTATTCCATTATCATAATACATACGCCCAAGTTCACTAGCCCCGGCTAATGCCGCAGCATCTGCAGCATTTTGGGATTCATTTCGAGCTGCCATAAGGAATCCAACATCAACTGCAAGTGCCGCAAACCCAAGCAACGCAATCATTGCAACAGCTACCCAAATCAACACAGCACCTTTTTGATTTTCGTTCCTATATTCTGTGAGGATATTCTTTAACATATCAATCTCTCTTAAAGTATTTTAATATTAATTCTTATAAGAACAGCCTTTTTCATAACGCATTTTTGCTCTGGAATTTATATTTATTGTTTCCCATTCTGCAGGCAACAAAGCAGGTAGAGCTAAAAATGTATAAGTATATGAGAAATCAACAATAAGGCTATCACCAAAACAAGCATCAGAAATCGATATTTCATTATTATTTGAATCAACAGCAATAACAATTGGGTCATCAATTGTTTTGTCATTTCCAAAGGTTATTAAATGCTCTCCTGAATAGTCTTTTACACGACCTATGACATCTGAATCCAAATAATTATTTGCTTTTACAACAACTCCATAGCGTGCACCTTCTCTAGCTGCATTAGTTAATACATGTTTGTTATACATAAGTAATCCAAATTCTATTGTTCCAAATAGAATAATTAATAGCAAAGGTAATACAATAGCAAATTCTACTAACACGCCTCCTCTTTCTTTTTTGCTACACTGAAAGCAAAAACCAGAAAAGAATACATCTGTTGTTGACATGATATTTGTTTTCATGGCCATTTATCAACTCTCTGGGATTTTTTCAAATTTCATAACTGTTGTCGCACTCAAATTAATATCAGACAGTAACAATCCGGCTGCAATAAACCCATACTCATAATTAACTGTGCAAATCAGATTTTTATAGGTATCATAATAATTATTTTTAGTTGTTTCAGTTTGCGGATTTGGTGTGATTATTATATCCCCTAATTCATCTCCTATCTCATCTGTACCGAAAGTAATCATATGAGTGTCAACATAATCAATAATAATATTTCTAATTTTATTTTCTGATATTCTTATTCCATCTTCTGATGATATCCCATACCTCGCCCCTTCCCGACTGGCGTTGGTAATAACTTGTTTATTGTAGAGGACCAGACCAAACTCTATGAGCCCAAACATAAGGATAAGCAAGAGAGGTAAAACAATAGCAAACTCAACCATGGCCACACCGCGTTGGCTGTCCATATTTCGTTTCTGATGGCATCGGCCATGGCGGATAAAAATCTTGCTGATATTCATTGTCGGTTTCTCCTGCCTCAGGCCGTTCTTCTGTAAGGTAAGGCTCACTGTTCAACCACCCTCCGACTACATTCCCAGCTCAGAGATGCCGCTCTGACCAACATCTCCTTCCTTGTCGAATGACTTCCTGTACTGCTGTATGGTCTTCATCGCGGCCTGGCCGTCCAGATCTTCCATCGCTTGATTTTCCACCGGTTCATGATTAATGATCTGCTTATATTTAGCCGACTCCACAGAACGACCGAAATTTTGTTCACTCCAATACTTTTGATCATATGCCTTTGCTGGGGCAGCCCATATTGCTATCAGTCCGATGCAGGCGATTGTTGCTATAATCAGGTGATTATTTTTCATGAAAGGCTCCCTTTCGCGTCATTTCGTGTGTTTCGCGGTCTATAAATTCCTTACTCCGGCAAGACATGACCGAACTCCCCGTCAAACCGGCCGAACATATCTGTATGTTTCGGCTTTCTGCCCTGCATGGCCCCCAGGATGTAGAACTCGGCATCGCTTGGCTCGCGGTAGAAGTCAGTGGGCAGGGTCTGGTCGGCCATGTCCAGAGGCTGAACCAGATGGGGGGTGGCAATTATCACCAGCTCGGTCTCTTTCTTCTGGTACGATTTGCTCTTGAACAGATTTCCAAGCACCGGAATGTCTCCGAGCCACGGCGTCTTCTCCAGCGAATCCTGAATATTGTTCTGCAGCAGCCCGGCGATGGCAAAGCTCTGACCGTCACTCAGCTCCACTGTGGTTGTCGCCCGCCTGGTGGTCAGTCCGGGCACCCGGATGCCGGCAAGCTCTATTCCAGAAGAATAATCCAGCTCGGACACTTCAGGGCTCATGGTCAGGTTGATCTTGTTTCCGGACAGGACCCGGGGAGTGAAGGCCAGATTCACTCCGAACTCCTTCCACTCAATATCAATCCCGTCATCACCCGAATCCTCCGGCACCGGAAACTCCCCGCCGGCCAGAAATTCTGCAGTCTGTCCGCTCAAGGCAATCAGGTTTGGTTCTGCAAGAACATGCACCAGGCCTTCAGCCTTTAATATGTCGATAACACCGGTCAGACTCTCCCGGCCTTCGGACAGAAAGAGCCGGCCCAGGAAACCGTCCAGACCGGTTTCACCAAAGTTCGATGCGCTGTATAAGGTCTGGCCCACAAAGTTGTCATGATCACCGGCAGTCACATACTGGAGATTAATCCCGAATTTATTGAACAGGCTCCTGCTCATCTCCGCCACCCGGACTTCCAGCATGACCTGATGCACGCCGCCCACCGCAACCAGGTTGGTGATCTTGTCTTCAGCCGCATAAGATGCGGCTACAGCCAAAATCTCGTCCAACACCTCCGCGCTGGACACCCGCCCGGCCAGGGTGATGGTCTCGTGGGCCGCGCTGACCCGGAGCTCCTGTTCTTCCGGGAACATGCTGTTCAGCTTCTGCTTCAGCCGGCTGAGGTCAAAGGACACATCCAAGGTGTACAAGGAGATGGTTTCCTTGTTGTGCCACACGTTCAAGGTCGTGGACCCGGCTCTGACTCCAGTGAGCACGATCTCCCGGGGAGAAAAGACATTTGCCTTGGCCACCTCCGGATTGGTCACATACACCCGGCTCACCCGCTGATCGCTGCGCAAAACCATGGTCCGCCCAGCCGTGAGCTCCAATGTCTCCGGTTCGCTGAGCATCTGCTGCAGCTTGCCTGCCGCCTGACCGGACCCGGCCAGGCTTAAGAGCAAGGCCATGCCAGCCAGCACAATGACCACCTGCGTAAATTTGAAGCAACGTACCGTATGATGTGCAGAAGATCCCATGGCCTGCTCCGTTACCGGTTATTCGTTATCTGTTATTCGTTCTCAGGGCCAAGGGCCGAGGTTAAGAAAGTCTGTTCGTCGTTATCCGTTATTCGTTCTTTGTGGGTTTCGTAGAAAAAAGAATTCCAGTTTGATGCATATCATTATAGGGGTATTGATAAAAGATTCTGAATCTGCGCCAATCAGCGCAATCAGCGGTTAAAAATTTCTTCATCTTTTTCTTCTCCCAAATGCGCCCTCAGCGGATAGAAATTCTCAACCACAGATCTCGCCCCAGTGAAATGGGATGAAATTTCACCCCGGTGTACTGAAAGAAGGTACACTGGGCAGGCGTAACAAGCACATCTTCGCTGATAAAAGATCCAAGTTCACAGAGCTCATCATTTGATCCTTGTCCCTTGTCCCTTGCCCCTTAAAACCTCTTCGTATCCCGGTTTTCCCCATTGATCACTTCCACTGTGTATGCCTGCCGGGGGGCTATCCGGCGGGGATTGGCCTTGGCCACCGGTTTGGGCTTGATGACTTTGAGCGAGTCCAATGTATCGGCAATATTTGCACCTTCAGTCAGTACAGTGTCCTGGTCCTTGATATTGCGCAGGGCGAACTGCAGCTTGCCCCTGGAAGAGGCCAGGGTCAGCTTTTCCGCTTCTTCCGGCTTTACTTTTAAGGTGTACACATCTACCGGCGAAGGTTCGCCATTTTTTCCTTCCTGAATCTGGGTTCCAGTGGCCAGCACCGGGATCTTCTCCAAAACCAGCTTGGTCACGTCCTCCTCAGAGTCCGGATCTTTCATGGTCACCAGGACATCCACCTGATTGCCCGGCCGAATGAACCCGGAAATTCCGGACACCTTGTTCCCGGGCACAGCGATGGCCCGCATCCCGCTCTCCAGAACCGCGGACACCCCACCGGAGGTGACATCCTCAGGCGCCAGCCGGCCTTCAGTGATCGGTTCATTGGCCGACAGCTGGGAGATGAGGATGCGTCCCACCAGGTCTTCGGTCGCGGAATGATACCCCGCCGGCAGACTGCCCTGCAGAAAGGACACTGTTTTGACCATCTCCTTGGTCAGCTCCGTGCCCCAGGCCAGGTCGGTGGTGGACACAACAACCGGGACAGTGGTTATTTTGTCATTCTCCATCTTCTCCGCATGCTGAGGAGTGCTCTGCTGCTGCATGTACTGGTAGATGAGCGCACTGCCGCCAACAGCAATTACCAGGGCCAGTACGACTGGGATGAGTGCCTTGAGCTTGCCCATGGTGGACCTCGTTTCCTTCAGTTATCGGTTATCTGTTATCTGTTATCTGCTCGTCGTGCATCGTAATTCGTTCTTCGTTCTTCTTTTATGAGATGTAAATCTTGTTGTGGTTTATTATAAGATACAGAAGTTAAATTGATTATCGCAATTATGCGCATAACTAATTAGATGTTTATCTTAGGCTCAACGAAGAACGAAGCACAAAGAACGAAGAACTCTTTCCATACTTCCCGCTCACCGCTTTGAGCTTTGAGCCTTGAGCATGACCCTCCCCTTCTTCCTTAGCCCTTGGCCCTCGTCCCTTGCTCCTCTCACCGCTTTCAGCTTTGAGCTTTCCGCTTTCAGCTTTCAGCTTTCAGCTTTCAGCTTTGAGCTTTCAGCTTTGAGCTTTCAGCTTTCAGCTTTTAGCTTTCCGCTTTCAGCTTTGAGCTTTCCGCTTTCAGCTTTGAGCTTTCCGCTTTCCGCTTTCAGCTCATCAAAATTGCACCAACTGCCCCGTCCCGGTCATATCCAAAACAATATACAGGATACTTCCAGCCGCGATGGCCACCCCGTAGCACAGCTTGACCTGCTGCTCCGGCCGTTGCGGCTTGTCGTAAATAAACTGCCTGGTGTAATACAAGGTGGTCAGCGTATTCCCCAATCTCTTGGGAAAATCCCCGGCCCGTCCGATGAGCATGAGAATCAGGGCATAAACCCCTCCGGCAATGGCCGAATACAAAAAAGCCACAATCACCCCTGATGGTCCCAGGGCTGCCCCTACAGCGCCCATAAGCTTGACGTCACCGGCTGCCATGCCGCCTAAAATATAGGGAATAAGCAGAAAGGACATACCTAGAGCTATCCCCAAAAAACACAACATTATGCCATAAGTTCCATGTAAAACAATCATACTTATCAATGAAATTGAAATTAACAAAATTACAATGATGTTTGGTATTCTATAATAAATATAATCAAATATCGATATAATTATCATTATAACAATATATAATATATGAATAATCAAAACCATAATTTTATACTATCTATTAATCATTTAATTTTTAAATATATTATTTATAGTGATGACGATCTAATTATTATTTTTATTAATCAGATCATCATCACTAATAATTTTTTATACTTTATTATTGACTTTCAGTTGTCGTTGCTCCGGAAATTTCACTTTCAACTGAAGTGAATAATGAATTTATTGCATCTCCAGTGCTGCCAATAATAACAACAGCGGCAATGGATATAAGTGCCGCAATAAGAGTGTACTCAATCATGGTCACCCCTTCCTCATCATTCCAAAATCTCTTCAGTGCGTTCATCATGGCTCTTCTCCTTTCTGGTTTTGAAATGAAACATGAACACAATAAAAACCTTATCCGCACATGCCTCTCACAATCATTCTCAGGCTGAACTGAGTGCAATCCCGACACTTGCCTCCCAGCCCAATGATTGGCAGCCTGACACTTGTCTTGCAAAATATGGGCACACTTGACAGGCTTAAAGCCACATTTTTGACTCGATCGCTGAAAATATTGGCTTTATTTTTTCATTTTGGGTCATAGAAGATCTGGAGGTTGGGAACTTCGGCCCTGTGCACCCCGCGGGTTGGATACATGCCGGCCCAGGCCACGTCTGGGACCCGGGGCTTTTTGGGATGCGACCCGCTAGAAGAGGACATGTATGTAGGGCCCTTATGTGGCGGGAAGTTGCCTCCACTCCTGGAATGACACCCCCAGGCTGCACACCGGCATGCATTTTTGTGCATACATGTCAATTTCCTTTCACCCTGCATGGTGTGAAATCTGATGCATACGAGATGTTTCTTGACTCCAGGCAAAACCAAGGACCGTCCGGAGCCAATGCCATGGCATGCCCGGACAGTGCTCTGGGTGGGAGCCTGTCTGGACCGCTCTGCGGTCTCTTGCGGACGCTGGAGCATCCTGAAGAGTTCCCACGCAGAGCGTGGGAACAATCAACGATAAATCCGCTGAAAAACAGCTCCGGGTCCACGAATCACCCTGTATCCTGACCCTGAAACCGCAGCTGATCTCCATCCCCGTCCCCCCTTGAGGGGGGATTGGGGGGTGTATGCCTTATCGGATCGCTTCCGATTGCTGGGGCATAAGAAGAAACACCCCCCTTGGATTCCCCCCTCAAGGGGGGACGTAAGCCGCTGATCTCGAGCACCTTATCGCTCCCACGCTCTGCGTGGGAGCCTGTCCGGACCGCTCTGCGGTCTCTTGCGGACGCTGGAGCATCCTGAAGAGTTCCCACGCAGAACGTGGGAACTCTAAGATAAAAGAAACAGGATGAGAGATTCTTCGCTCGCAGACTCGCTCAGAATGACAGGAAGAAAGAATGGCGGCCCGCTGACAGATGACAGACGGCAGAGGATAGACGACAGAAAAATCAAGAGGCAGGAGGATTGCAATCAGATAAGGATACCGCCAGAACACCCTTGAACAACGGGGGGACGGGTCATGTTCCACCAATACTTTGATCCCTTGGAGTACCTGGAGCGCGTGCTGCAACTGCGGGTTTCAGTTCGTCAGGACCGGGTCCAGGTCTCCGGGCTAAGCAGCCTCAGCCCATATATGCGCACGTGGGCCACAACAATTGTGCAGCGCTATGAAGGGGTGATCAAAATCCAGGTGGCCAATGACCGGATGTCGGTCTCCACCCTTATTGTCCAGGGCAAGATTGTGGAACGCTGAAGAAGAAGGGGCGAGAATAGAAATGCTGCTAACCTGTGCACCGCCCAAACGCAGGCATGCTTTGGCTCCAGGGATTCTTCGCTCCCGGACTCGCTCAGAATGACAACAAGGAAAAAACGCGGACCGATGACAAAAGGAAGGATGGAGGCCGGAGGTCCTGATGATCCCCTCCTGTCATCCTGAAGGAGCGCAGGGACTGAAGAATCTATTGCAAGGATTTTCAGTCTCACTCACTGACCTGCCCGTCATTGCGAGCACCTGAAAGGTGGGTGGCAATCTCATCCTACCATCCGAGATTACATGTCTTCGCTGGCAACGCAAATTGAGAACCGCTCAGCTCAAACGAAACAAAAGCCTGAATGCATTTTCAGATCACCAGAAAAGCATCCAGGCTTTTTCACCTTTGTGCAGCAGAAGATCATCACAGCTACTGTGCCTTTTCCAGCTCCTGCCTTTTCTTGGCTACCTCCTCCATGATAATCCCTTCTATCCGTCCGGACTTGGATTTGCCGTTGACCACCAAGGAAACTGCGGCCGGCGAGACCTTGGCCATCTTGGCGATAGACTTCTGCTTGATGCCGTATTCTTTCATCAATTCACTCAGATTTTTTTGCTCATTGCTCATGATTATCTCCTTCATCGTTTTTCTTAAAAAATATCATACGAACATAATTACTGTCAAATTTATCCACATTATTGTGGTGAAAAAATGCGTATCTTCTTATTTTCATCAATAAATCCAACAGAAGACGATTAATCCTGATTCACTCATTTCGATTGTACCCATAAGCACTCACAAAGCAGGGATTTTGAAATAAAAGCACTGAAATCATCGTATATTTGCAGGCTTGACCCGGGTCTGATCGGGATATCTCTTTCATTTGGCTCTTCAACATTGGTCTTGGATTTTTCCTTGACAGCAGATCAAATTTCACATATTCAGGTCCTCGTTGTTCGGGGCCACTAGCTCAACTGGCAGAGCAGCGGACTCTTAATCCGAAGGTTCAAGGTTCGATTCCTTGGTGGCCCATTAAAAAGGGAGTGAGGTTTTCCCCTCACTCCCTTTTTTTATGCCCTTTCCGTCCCATCCTGATGACGACCACCTTTCCGGCCCAGGGGGTAAAACTGCGGCCAGGGGGTCAGTTCTCTTTACCTGATCGCTTACGGTTGCTGGGGCAAAAGAAGAAACACCCCCTTGCCCCCTCGATTCAGAAGACAGAAGTCAGAAAACAGAAGATGGGAAAGGGAAAAAGAAACACCCCCCTTGCCCCCCTCAAGGGGGACGTGAGCCGCTGGTCTCGGGCACTTTATCGCTCCCACGCTCTGCGTGGGAGCCTGTCTGGACCGCTCTGCGGTCTCTTGCGGACGCTGGAGCATCCTGTAGAGTTCCCACGCAGAGCATGGGAACGATCAGATAGAACAATCCGCTGAAAAACAGCTCCGGGTCCACGGATCCCCCGGTATTATGATTCTGAAACCGCAGCTGATCTCCATCCCCGTCCCCCCTTGAGGGGGGATTGGGGGGTGTATGCCTTATCGGATCGCTTACGACCGCTGTGACAAAAGAAAAGCACCCCCCTTGGATTCCCCCCTCAAGGGGGGACGTGATCCGGTGGTCTCGGGCACCATATTGCTCCCACGCTCTGCGTGGGAGCCTGTCTGGACCGCTCTGCGGTCTTTTGCGGACGCTGGAGCGTCCTGTAGAGTTCCCACGCAGAGCGTGGGAACGATAAATAAAAGAAGACGCCCAGGTTGGTCCTATACAGATGTGCCGGGAAATGTGAACAATTTGTGCATTGGCCACATTTGAAATATCATCAAAGTCCTCCATGGACGGGCAGGGATCCCCCTTTGGCGGGGCTTAGAAAATACCGGGCCGAAAGTGGGCTCACAAAAGAGATGGCAAACTCCAAAAACCCACTGGCTACGTCAAGGAACCCAAAATGATCAAACACCCGGGAATAAGCCTTCAGCGCCTCGCTGGGCAAGGCACCCGGAACGAATACTGATGATGCATCTGCAACCTTCAACCGGAGCGCATACAATGACCTCCGGCAAAAAATTCGTGCTCATCCTGACCGCAATCTCGGCCCTGATTGCCGCTTTCATTCTATTGCAGCAAGGCCAGGCGCCCATAGAAGCCCTGTACGCTTTTTTGCGCCACGACATCCACCCCGGTCTGTATATTCTGCTCATGGTTTTTCTTCCGGTTTTCGGTTTTCCCATGAGCCCCTTTCTTGTCCTCTCCGGGATCAAGTTCGGTACAGCATGGGGCCTGGGGATCAGCCTGCTGATCATGCCCGTGCATCTGGTAATGTGCTACCTGATCAGCAAGACGTTTTTCCGCAGCATGATCCTAATGATCATGCACAGCAGGGGACACAATCCGCCAGGCTTCCTGACCGCCAGGCCGGGAAAGCTCATGTTTCTTTTCCTCATACTCCCGGGTCCCCCATATGTAATGAAGAACTACATCCTGGCTTTGACCGGCCTGCCTTTCCTGTCATATATTGGTCTGTCCTGGGTGGTGCAGGGAGCCCTGGCCATGCCGGTGGTGGTTCTGGGCGGCGCGGCCTCTCAGCAGCGCTGGGGACTTTTCACTGCGGTGCTGATCCTGCTGATCCTCGGCTCCATGGGCATGCACTGGTACAGGAAAAGAGTCAAAAACACGTAAGCAGGCAGGAGAACATATGAGTGTCATAGCCGAGCTGTCCATTTTCCCCCTGGACAAGGGAGTAAGCCTGAGCCCCTACGTGGCCCGGGCGGTCAGCATTGTGCAGCAAAGCGGCCTGTCCCACGATTTCGGGCCCATGGGCACCTGCATCGAAGGGGAATGGGATGAGGTCATGCAGGTTGTTTCCAGCTGCTTTAAGGACCTGGCCCAGGACTGCTCCCGAATATCCATGAGCCTGAAAGTGGATTATGTCCAGGACAGGACCGGACGGCTGCAAAGCAAGATCGCATCTGTGCAGGAGAAGCTGACATGACCTTTATCGATCAAAATGTGCTGGCGGAGATAAACCCGAACAGCTTCGGGCCGCAGAACCTGACTGAAGAGCTCGGATTTCTTCCCGAGATATTTCCCTTTTTAAAAGACAAGGAAGAGCTTTTGGGCCGGACCCGGCCGGCGCTCACCTTTGTTGTCGCGGCAAGCGTCCGGGCCTTTCGCAAGCGCTGCGGACAACCGGCCAGAAGCCTGCCCGCCGGATTCATGGACCGGATCTGGGAGCGATGGTCCCAGGGAGAACACGAGGATCGGATCGTGGACCTTCTGGAAGCCCTGGAGCCCCATCTGTGGTCCTACTTTCTGCACATGGCCCAATCCGCGGTAGAGAACGAGGACTGGTCCCAGCAGGATGTGGCCGTAGCCAGCCTGGTGTATGCCACAATCCTCTTTACCTGCATCTTCCAGTTCTGGCCCGAGGACTATGTCCCGGAGCTGGAGCAAGCCCTGCGGGACCATGGAATGAGTGCAGCTGTTTGGACTGTTTGAAATCGTGCAATTGCGGGTCATCTTCAAGATATCGGTCTAAGCGGCTCTTCGACACAGAAAGTGGAATTGCATATATAAGAGTTTGCCGTCTCTTCTGTGTGCCGTGAGCGGCAGGCCCGCACATTTTCTTGGTCCCGCCAAAAGGGGGAAACCAGGCACTCACATGCATGATATGCTCAGTCCATCTGAAAGCAATGTCCATCATGTGAGTGCCTGGAGGGGGCAGGGATCCCCCTTTGGCGGGACTTAGAAAATACCGGGCCGAAAGTGGGCACACAGAAGAGATGGCAAACTCCAAAAATCCACAGGCTACGTCGAAGAACCGGTCTAAGCTTGAACGTATCACCCAGGAGGCATGGATCATGTCCAGAACAGCCTCCATTTCGGAGCAGGGACGACGGCGGAGCATGGAAGACGCCCATGTCCTGCTCCCGGACTTCGGTGCTTTCGGCTGGGTGCTGGGCGCTGTCTTCGACGGACACCGCGGATCCCGGGCAGCTGCGTACGCCGCGGGCCGTTTTCCGCAGCTGGTCCACCAGACCCTGGATTCCGGACAGGACGGGGGGAACGCCCTGGTCTTCACCCTGGAACACCTGGGGCAGGACTTGCTGACCGAACCCTCCGGATCAACCGCGGCCGCTTTTTTGCTTCAGGACAAGGAGCTGGCGGCAGCCAATGTGGGCGACGCCCGGGTTGTGCTGATTCAAGACACAACCCCACGGCAGCTGACCCGCGATCACAGGGTGGACGATCCCGATGAGCGCCGCCGGATCCTTGAGGCGGGAGGAATCATCGAGGGAAGATATGTCATGCACGGCCTCTCCGGCCTTGAACCGACCCGGTCTCTTGGCGATGCCGGGTTTCATGAGGC
Source organism: Desulfovermiculus halophilus DSM 18834 (assembly GCF_000620765.1). NCBI lineage: Bacteria > Pseudomonadati > Thermodesulfobacteriota > Desulfovibrionia > Desulfovibrionales > Desulfohalobiaceae > Desulfovermiculus > Desulfovermiculus halophilus. The sequence continues at coordinate 3,278 of NZ_KK211185.1, read as the reverse complement.
GGGTGTGACCTTCAGCCCGTTTGTGCAGTCCGTTGCCCGGACCCCGGAGGATGAGTGGCTGATCGCGGCCTGCGACGGGCTGTTCGACTTTATGAGCAACCAGGACGTGGCCGAAGTAGTCCAGGGTGCCGCAGACGCAGATGAGGCCGTGGAACGACTCAGACACGAGGTCCTGGACATCCGGCAAGGTACGGACAATCTGACCGTTCTTGTCGTGGATCTGCGGCACTCTTTTTGGACAATGTCAGGGAGAAGCCTCAATGCCTCTTGACCTTCTTGAAATCCAGAGAATCATCCGCCACCATTGGGATGAGCTCTCCCAAAACTACTGCGTTGCGACCATTGCGATCTTCGGCTCCTATGTCCGTGGAGAAGCCCGGCAAAAAAGTGATGTTGATATACTGGTCGAGTTCAACCGAACTCCAGGATTTTTTAAATTCATGGAACTCGAAGAACGTCTTGGTGAGCTGCTTGAAGCGAGAGTTGAGCTGGTAACCAAAGCAGCTCTTAAGCCCCATATTGGACAGCACATCCTCAACGAAGCAGAAATGGTATGATCCGAGATTATCGAGACTATTTGCAGGACATACTGACTTCGATCGAAGAATCGCTTGAATTTACTGAAGGGATGACATTCGATGCTTTCTCCCAAGATCGAAAAACAATCAATGCAGTAGTCCGCAGCTTGGAAGTTTTAGGTGAAGCTACTAAACGTATCCCTGAGAATCTCCGTTCTCAGGCCCCATCCATTCCTTGGAAATATATGGCTGGAATGCGGGACAACCCTCATCCACGAATACTTCGGAGTGGATCTTGGCATCGTGTGGGCGGTAATTCAGGATGAATTACCGCCTCTGCAGGACGAAATCAAAAAACTCATGGATCAGTTAACAAAACAATCTCCTTGAGGTAAAAGACGGGGTCCCGTTCGGAACGGGACCCGGTCTTTTACTGGTACATCTTGCGGATGTCCTTTTTGCTGATCTTGCCCACGCTGGTCTTGGGGATGGAATCCACAATATCGATCCGGCCGGGAACGCCGTACTTGGGCAGACTGCCCTTGTCCACAAAGGATTGATAAAAGGCCCTGAGATCCTCTTCGCCGATCTGGTCCCGGTACTCCGGCCTGAGAACCACCATAGCCGCCGGTCGTTCCCCCCACTTCTCGTCCGGAACTGCGATCACCGCAGCCTCGCTGACAGCCTCGTGCTGGCTGATGATGTCCTCCAGCTCCAGGGAGGAAATCCACTCTCCTCCGGTCTTGATCACGTCCTTGACCCGGTCGGTTATCTGCAGATAGCCCTCAGTATCTATGTATCCCACATCGCCGGTGTGCATCCAGCCGTCCTGCCACAGGGCCTCGCTCTTTTCCGGATCGTTGAGATAGCTTTGAGTCAGCCAGGGGCTGCGGACCACCACTTCTCCGGTGCTCTTCCCGTCGTGCGGCTGGGGAAACCCCATGGGATCCACCACTTCCAACCGGACGTTGGGAATGGGCAGCCCGGTTCGGCAGCGGACGGTCACCTGCTCCTCCTCGCTGAGATCCCACATGTTCGGCTTGAGCAGTGCCGCGGTCAGCACCGGACAGGTCTCGGACATGCCATAGGCTGTGGTTACGTTGATGCCATGCTTCAGGGCCGCCTTGCACAGCCCCTTGGGCAAGGCGGATCCCCCGATGACCACCTTCCATTTGGACAGATCCAGAGATTTGATTGCCTCGCTGGTAACCAGCATATGCAGAATGGTGGGCACACAATGGGAAAAGGTTACCCCTTCCCCGGTGATGAGCTTGAGGATCATTTCCGGATCGTACCGCCCGGGATAGACCTGTCTAAGGCCCATCATGGTGGCGAAATAGGGCATGCCCCAGGCATGAACGTGAAACATGGGGGTCAAGGGCATGTACACATCCTGGATATCCACCTTGAACCCCGGGAAGGTCCCCAGGGCGGACAAAATGCCGTAGGTATGCAGAACCAGCTGACGGTGGCTGAAGTTGACCCCCTTGGGCAGGCCGGTTGTTCCAGTGGTGTAGAACAGCGTGGCCATGGCGTTTTCGTCGAAATCCGGAAACTCGTATTCCGCAGGGGCCTGGTCCACCAGCTGATCGTAATCGCCGGCCAGATTCAAGCCTGTTTGCGGACTCTCGGGCTGATCATTGATCACAATGATCTTTTTCACCGTTTCCAGCTGATCCTTGATCGGCTCCAAGAGGGGCAGGAACTCGGCATTGACCAGGATGACGTCGTCCTGGGCGTGGTTGATGGTATACAGGAGCTGCTCCGGGGAAAGGCGGATGTTGACCGTGTGCAGCACAGCCCCCATCATGGGCACCCCGAAAAAGCACTCCAGGTAGCGATGGCTGTCCCAGTCCATAACCGCGACCACATCCCCCTGCTTGACGCCCTGGGACTCCAGCATATTCGCCAGTCTGTGCACCCGGGTGAAAAAATCCCGGTAGGTATATCGATGCTGATCGCGGAACACGATCTCCTGATCCGGAAAATAGATCTGAGCCGGCTGAATAAGATTTTTTATCAAGAGGGGAAACGAATACGCGGACGGGGTGGGCTGAACCAGACGGACTCCCATTTATGCTCCTCCTTACCACTATGTTCACAGCACGTGCGCTTTGCTGCCTTCTCCAACCTGTCCCTTGCAGTCCGTTTACCGGACAGAAGGTTATAGGCCAGAAGTGTAGATTTGGGCAGGGATTGTGTCAAGAAAGGAAAGGAAAATGCAGGCGCTTTGCCGGATGATGAGATAGGGAACTGCGACAGGTAAAAAAAGCCCTGTCCAAAGCTGGACAGGGCCTATATTTTGGCTCCCCGGGACGGACTTGAACCGCCAATCACGCTTCCAGCGTGATTAACAGCCACCTGCCCTGTCGATTGAGCTACCGGGCTTACGAACCCTGAAGGAAACGGGCTATGCCCCGTTTTTTGATTCTGCGCTCAAGAATCATTGCTTCCGACCTGGTTGCGCACTCCACAGTATGGACAAGATGCCAGGGTCCTTTGAAGCGCTTAGTTGTCTGTGAACCGGCATCCTCAGGATCATTATGTTCTGATAGCCGCTTTTCAAGATTCGCGGTCTGGCCACAGTAGTATCGACCCGTCGATTCACTTTGCAGGATATAAACCTGAAAACTCATAAACAAGAAAGCCCCGTCCAGAGCTGGACAGGGCCTATATATTGGCTCCCCGGGACGGACTTGAACCGCCAACCTAGTGGTTAACAGCCACCCGCTCTGCCGATTGAGCTACCGGGGAACATTC